>JAQGHW010000876.1 GCA_028291505.1 Rhodopila sp.
GAAGTCTGCCGGTAACGGTTTCAGCTGGCCAGCGGGCGATGGTCGATTTCAAGGGCAGTCACTTCGAGCGGGACGTGATCCTGTTGGCCATTCGCTGGTATCAGTCGCCGCTGGTGTCAGTCGCCGCTGGTATCAGTCAGGGAATTGACGTCCGATCCGAGACGGCCTGAACGCGGACCGCCTCGAGGATGATATCCCGCTTGTTCGCAAGATGCCGAACCAGCAGACCGGCGAGGCGTTCGCCCTCGCGGTCACACAGCGCCGTGAGGATGGCTTCGTGTTCGTCCATCGCCTGCTGCCAACGGTCGGGCCGCATCTTGTTGGCCATGTAACGCGCTCGCTTGATGCGTCCAGACAGCCCAAAATACATCGTCATCAGCACCGGATTGCCCGCCGCCGACAGAATCGCCTCATGGATCGCCTGGTTGAGCGCAAAATATTCCGGCAATTCCTGGCGCAGGAAGTGCGCATGCATCTGGTAATGCATGCCCTTTATCTCCGCCAGGGCCGCCGCCCCGATCCGCGCCGCGGCCAGGCGGCCGCCCTCGGATTCGAGCATGCCGATCACCTCGAACAAATGGCCCAGTTTCGCGTCGTCCAGGGAAGCGACCCGAGCACCGCGGTTCGGCAACAACTGCACAAGGTCCTCGGCCGCCAGCACTTTGAGCGCCTCTCGAAGCGGTGTGCGCGAGACCGCGAACTTCTGGCACAGCGCCCGCTCTGGCACACGGCTGCCAGGGGCCAGTTCGCCCTGATTGATCAGGGTGCGCAGGCTGTCCAGCAGCGTCCCGTGCAAACTGCGGTTCGGGGCGGGAAAGGCATGGACGACACCGATGCTGGCCGGGCTGCTCATGCTGGGGGTTCTACCGCTTCCGAAGATTGCATTCAATACATCAAGATGCACCCCCCCTTGCGGGCGGCTGACGGCTGTGAGACGGTGAAATGCATTCACTTCGGGAGCCTACGATGTCACGCAAGAATGCCGCATACAAAAGCGGCCGGCACTTCCTGCAAATCCCCGGGCCGACCAATGTGCCGGACCGTATCCTGCGTGCCATGGATATGCCGACCATGGACCATCGGAGCCCCGCGTTCGGTGAGCTGGGCCGCACGGTGCTCACTGGCTGTCAGGCGGTCTTCCAGACGTCTGGTCCGGTCGTGATCTTTCCCTCCTCGGGCACCGGCGCCTGGGAGGCCGCGATCGTCAACACGCTCTCCCCCGGCGACAGCGTGCTGATGTATGAGACCGGGCAGTTCGCCGCCCTGTGGCACGCCATGGCAAAGCGTCTGCGCCTGAATGTCACGCTGGTGCCCGGCGACTGGCGGCATGGCGTCGATCCCGCCGATGTGGAGCGGCGCCTGAAGGCCGACCGTGACATCAAGGCGGTCATGGTCGTCCATAACGAGACCTCGACCGGCGTCACCAGCCGCATCGCCGAGATCCGTGCGGCGATCGACCGGGCGGACCACCCTGCCCTGCTGATGGTTGACGTCATCTCCTCGCTCGGTTCGGTGGATTACCAGCATGAGGCGTGGGGGGTCGATGTGACGGTGGCATGCTCGCAGAAGGGGCTGATGCTGCCGCCGGGACTCGGCTTCAACGCGATGTCACCCAAAGCGCTGGCGGTCGCCAAGACGGGGGGTATGCCCCGGTCCTATTGGGACTGGCAGGAGATGTTGACCCCGAATGCCAACGGGTTCTTTCCTTACACGCCGGCCACGAACCTGCTGTACGGGCTGCGTGAGGCGTTGGCCATGCTGCAGGAAGAAGGGCTGGCCAATGTGTTCGCACGGCATTCCCGTCACGCCGCCGCCACCCGCGCGGCGGTGCGCGCCTGGGGACTGGAGATCCTGTGCCAGGAACCCAGCGAGTATTCCCCCATCCTGACCGCGGTGATGATGCCGGATGGTCACGACGCCGACGCGTTCCGGGAGGTGATTTCGGAAACCTACGACATGTCGCTGGGTGCCGGGCTTGGCCGCCTGAAGGGCCGCGTTTTCCGGATCGGACATCTCGGCGACTTCAACGATCTGATGCTGGCCGGAACGCTGGCTGGCGTTGAGATGGGCCTGCATGTCGGCGGTGTGCCGCACCGTCGCGGCGGCGTGGCGGCGGCCTTGGACCTTCTCGCCGGACGCTCCCCGGCGCCCAGCCAAAGCGCCACCTAGACCGGGGCGAACTGGGCCGCGTGAAAACGGCCCGGTTCTTTGTCCTGTCGCATGATCCACAGGCCCCGGACGTGCCGCCCGGCGCGACCATGCCCTGAGCAGGCCTGACCACCGAACCGGCGAGGTTCGCCTGGCAAGTTCCGCAAGACAGCCCAACGGGGAACAAACGATGCTGAAGAGGAGAATGTCTGCGAGCAGCAACGTTCTGTTGCTGCTTTGCGTCATGTACTTCATCACCTATGTCGACCGGGTCAATGTCGCGACCGCCTCCGGGGCATTCAAAGCCGAGTTTGGCCTGTCCAACACCGAGTTGGGCCTGGTATTCTCGATCTTCGCCTATCCCTACCTGATCTGCCAGATTATCGGCGGGTGGTTCGCCGACCGCTTCGGTGCGCGTTTGACTCTGACGGTGTGCGGTCTCGTCTGGGCGAGCGCCACGATCCTGACCGGTATGGCCGGCGGCATCGTCAGCCTGGTGATGGCACGCCTGCTGCTGGGCCTTGGCGAAGGCGCCACGTTTCCCACGGCGACCCGAGCGCTGTCGTCCTGGCTGCCGGCGCATCGGGCGGGCTTCGCACAGGGCATCACGCACGCCAGTGCCCGTCTGGGCAACGCCATCACTCCGCCGCTGGTCGTGGCCCTGATCGTGCTGATCTCGTGGCGCGGCTCGTTTGTCGTGGTCGGCACGCTCAGCCTGATCTGGGCAATCGTATGGGGACTGTATTTCCGCGACGATCCGCATCAGCACAAGGGGACCAGCGCCGCGGAGCGCGCCGCCTTGCCCGCTTCACGCGGCAGGAAAGCGAAGCAGCCGACGCCATGGGGACCGTTGTGCCGCCGCATGGCACCGGTGATCTTCGTCTATTTCTGCTACGGCTGGACGCTGTGGACCTTTCTGAGCTGGATTCCGCAATACATGCTGCACGCCTTCAATCTGAACCTGAAGACCAGTGCCCTGTTCGCGTCGGCTATCTTCGCGACCGGCGTCGCCGGCGACGCGCTGGGCGGCTTCGTCAGCGATCGGATTCTGCGCCGCACCGGCAATCTGCGCCGGGCGCGTCGGGATATGGTGATATTCGGCATGGCGGGCTCGCTGTTCTCGACCATCCCGCTGCTGTTCGTGCACGGGCCCGTGTTGGCCACACTGGCGCTGTCCGGCGCGTTCTTCTTCGCTGAATTCACCATCGGCCCGATGTGGGCCATTCCGATGGACGTCGCACCACAGTTCGCCGGCACAGCCAGCGGCCTGATGAACACGGGATCTGCGTTGGCGGCTATTCTGTCGCCGATGGTGTTCGGTGCGGTCATCGACGCCACCAACAACTGGTCGCTTCCCTTCATCGGCACGATCGGGCTTATGTCAGCCGGCTGCATCGCGGCGTTCTGGATGCGTCCTGAGGATCGCTTTGACGCCGCACCCTCCCGCGTTATGGAGCCGGGCATCGTCTGAGGGAAAACAACCGCTGGCCCTACTTGCCGGTCCGGCGGATCGGCAGGCGTTGGACTTCCTGCTCTAACCCTTTGTTTGACCGCATGATTCACACGCTTTGAACGTTCCCCTCGCGTTTCGTCAGCTTGGCTGACGCCAACGAAACGCT
>JAQGHW010000878.1 GCA_028291505.1 Rhodopila sp.
CAGCCCCGGCGTGGTCGGGCGTGACCTGGCCGCCGAGGGGATGTTCGCCTATGGCAGCCGGGTCGGTTTCTGGCGTGTCCTGCGGTTGTTCCAGGAGCGCGGGCTGCCGATGACCATCTTCGGCTGCGCCCTGGCCCTGGAACGCAACAAGCCGGCGGCCGAGGCGATCAAACAGGCCGGGTACGACATCTGCTGCCACGGCTGGCGCTGGGAAAAGCACTTCGAACTATCCGAGGACGTCGAACGCGAGCGCATCGCCCGCGCCGTCGCGTCACTGCAAGCGACCATGGGCGAGCGTCCGCTGGGGTGGTACTGCCGCAGCGGACCCAGTGTGAACACCCGCCGGCTAGTGGTTGAGGAGGGCGGCTTTCTTTATGATTCAGATGCCTACGACGACGAGCTACCATACTGGACGAAGGTAGAGGGTAAGCCGCATCTGGTCGTGCCGTACACCCTGTCCACCAACGATTCCAAATTCGGCCGCGGCACGTTCGGCACCGGCGACGACTTCTTCCACTACTGCCGCGACGCGTTCGACTTCCTGTACGCCGAGGGCAGGACGCAGCCGAAAATGCTGTCGATCGGCCTGCATATGCGGCTGATCGGACATCCCGCCCGCGCCGCCGGGCTGCAACGGCTGCTGGACCACATCGGCCGGTTCGATGGCGTCTGGGTGACACGGCGTATGGACATCGCGCGCCACTGGGCCGCCAATTTCCCACCATAGGTTGCCGGTCGGACACCGCGCTGATACGGAGATTACAGCACGATCGCCTCAGGCCATGATCGGACACCTGAATGATACAACCTCGAACGATCATGGTCTGATGGCCCCGAACGACCACGCGACAACAGATGTGCCGGCCCATGTGAAGACGGGCCGGCAGAACATTCTGATCGTGAAACTGGGGGCATTCGGGAACATCATTCTGTCGCTGGCCGCCTTCGCCGCGATCCGCCAGCACCATGCGGGCGCTCGGATCAGCGTGCTGACCAGCGAAACCTACGCTGCCTGGCTGCGGACTTTCCCCTATTTCGATGAGGTGATCGTCGACCCCGGCCCGCGCTGGTGGGATCTGCCCGGCTTGCACAGGTTGGGCCGCACGCTGGCGGGCCGGGGCTTCGTTCGGGTGTACGACTTGCAGACCTCGGCCCGGTCGTCGCGTTACTTCCGTCTGTTTCCGGCAAAGCACCGGCCGGAATGGTCCGGCATCGCTTTCGGCTGCGCCCTGCCGGATCGTGATCCCAGGCGCAACGTCCTGCACGACACCGAACGCCAGCAGGGCCAGTTGCGCCAGGCCGGGATCAGCGTGTTTCCGCCGGCCGACCTGTCGTGGTGTCATGGCGATATCGCGCGCTTCGACCTGCCCGCCGATTTCGCGCTGCTGGTGCCAGGCAGTTCGCCCGACCGTCTGGCGAAACGATGGCCGGCGGCGCGATACCAGGCCCTCGCGGAACGGCTGGTTGAAATGGGGATCCACCCGGTGCTGGTGGGCAGCTCCCCCGAGCAAGGCTTGGCGGCCGAAATCCCAGCTGCGATCGACCTGATCGGACAGACCAGTTTCGCCGACCTCGCCGACCTGGCTCGGTCGGCACGGTTCGCGGTCGGCAACGACACCGGGCCGATGCACCTGATCGCGACAGCCGGATGCGCGGCGATCACGCTGTTTTCGAACGCCTCCAACCCCTTACAGTGTGCACCGCGCGGCCGCTGGACACGCATTTTGCAACGGCCTGACCTCGCCGATCTGCCGGTCGAGGCAATTTTGGAAATTCTGCCCGACTGATGCCCGATATTTCGATTCCTCCCAAACCCCCGACCGCCGCCGCCTCCGACGGCGTGCCGATGCCGCAACGCATGTGGGCGATCCTTACCATTGCCCTGGGCCTGACCCTGGCGGTCCTGGACGGCGGCATCGCCAACGTGGCCCTGCCGACGATCGCGCGTGAGGTGCATACCTCGCCAGCGAATTCGATCTGGGTGGTGAACGCATACCAACTGGCCGTAACGATTTCCCTGCTGCCGCTGGCGTCGCTGGGCGAGATCTATGGATACCGCCGTATCTACCAGGCGGGGTTGGTGCTGTTCACGCTTGCCTCGTTGGCCTGCGCACTGTCGTCCTCGCTGCCCACGCTGATCGTTGCTCGGATGCTGCAAGGCTTCGGCGCGGCGGGCATCATGAGCGTCAACAGTGCGTTGATCCGTTTCATCTACCCTCGCCGCTGGCTGGGCCGCGGCGTCGGGCTGAATGCCACCGTGGGCTCGATCGCGTCGGCGCTGGGGCCGTCGGTTGCCTCGGTCATCCTGGCGGTCGCCCCCTGGCCATGGCTGTTCGCGGTCAACGTACCGCTGGGTATCCTGGGCGCGGTCATCGCCTTGCGCACGCTGCCGTTGACGCCGCTGTCCGGCGTCAAGTTCGACCTGACCAGCGCGGCGCTGCAGGCGGTGGCGTTCGGGACGCTGTTGTTCGGCGTGTCGGAGATGGGGCACGGCGATTCGTGGGTCCACGTCGGTGTGGAACTAGTCGTCGCGGCGGTGTCCGGCTTCGTTCTGGTGGTGCGGCAACTGAGTCGTACCGCCCCGCTGCTGCCGGTCGATCTGTTGCGCATTCCGCTGTTCGCGCTATCGATAACGACTTCGGTCTGCTCGTTCATTGCGCAGTCGGTCGCGCAGGTGTCGATGCCGTTCCTGTTCGAGCACCGCTTCCAGTTGGATCAGGTGATGACCGGGCTGCTGATGACGCCCTGGCCGTTGGTGGTGGCGGTGATCGCGCCGTTCGCCGGGCGGCTGGCGGATCGTTATGCGGCGGGGCTGCTGGGCGGCTGCGGCATGGCGGTCATGGGGCTTGGGCTGCTGGCGATGAGTTTGCTGCCGGATCATCCGACGACATTTGATATCGTCTGGCGGATGACGCTGTGTGGGATTGGGTTCGGCTTTTTCAATACGCCCAACAACCGAGCGATTATTACGTCGGCGCCACCGATCAGGACGGGTGGGGCGAGTGGAATGCAGGCGACTGCCAGGTTGCTGGGCCAGTCTATGGGGGCGGCGCTGGTGGCACTGGTGTTCACGGCATTTCCGGACAATGGCACGACGGTGGCTTTGTTCATCGCCGCGGGCGTGGCGGGGGTGGCGGCCTGCGTCAGTTTCAGCCGGCTGGCGGCGGGGTAGGGGTTGCGGGCGCGATGGGGATTACTTGGGCTGGCCGCGTTTGAAGTAGCAGGCCGAGGCGCTTGCCCCGCCGCAGGCCTTCGTGCTGACCCACCGGGCGCTGCTGCACGCCAAGGCCGGGTGATCGGCGCGGCCGGCCGAAGTCGAGCGGCCGCGCGACGCAGCACCGCTGCACCGCCGACCCTTGCGAGGCGGGGTGGCTTATGCGGGCTGCGCGGCGCGGTCCTCGGGTGGCTTGCGGAGCTACCCGAAGTTGTTGCGGTTCAGCGAAGTCACGTCCTGGAAGGTGATCTTCGTCCCGTCGGTCAATCCGATGGTGACTGAACCCTGCGTCACCGTCTGGGTCGCCAGGGCCTGATCGATTGCTCCCGGTCCATAGCCGTCGAGGTTGATCTTGATCGTGGCGGGATCAAAGATGCCCTGCACCAGCTCGGTTCCTCCCGCTTCGTGGTTGATGAATTCGAACACCTGGCTGCCGGAGCCGGCGGTCACCGTTGCATTTCCCGCACCGCCGACAAAGGTGTCGGAGCCGCCGCCGCCGACCAGCAGGTTATTGCCGGAGCCCGCCTTCAGGGTGTCGTTGCCGACGGACAACGCCGCGGTCAGGGTTTCGTTCCCCAGGCCGGCGACGAGCAACTGGTCGTGCGTGCCATAGGCATAAAGCTGGTCGTTGTTGCCGCCTCCGACCAGGGTGGCGGCGCTGTCGCCGGCGAACAGGTAATTGTTGCCGGCGGAACCACCGACGATTAGTTGCTTCTGCGTCGATGCGGCTGATCCGAAATACGTGTCGCTGCCGCTGCCGCCAAGGATCGTCGCCCCACCCGAGCCGCCGATGAAGAGCAGATCGCTGTTGTTGCCCTGCACGAAGACATTCTTCGCCCCGGTTGCGTCGATTGTTTCGGCTCCCAATCCGCCGACCACAGTGTCCTTGCCGGTCGAGACGACAAGATTGTTGCCGTTTCCGAGCAGGATTGCGTTGTTGCCGGCGCCGGCGCCGATGGTGGCGTTCACCGAACCGAGTGCGGCGATGACATCGTTGCCGCCGCCGGTGTTGAGCGACCAGTTGCCGGAACCGCCGACGGACAGCCTGTTGTTGCCGCCGCCGGCGACAACCGTTCCGGAACCGGAGGCGGCGAGGAAGGTCAGATCGGTCTTCGCGTCCGACAGGATCATTTCGCGGTCCGCGCCTGAACCGATCACCACGGCCGACCCGGCCTTGGTGACAAGGTCGATGGTATAGCCATTTGGCATGACGGCGAAACCGGATTCCGTCTGGATCAGGGCGCCGGAGACGCCCGCGGGAAGCGTCGGCGGCGTCCCGCCGGTATCGGATGCGGTGATGATGCTGCCGGCCGCAATGCCGGCATTGATACGGTCGGCGATGACCTCGGCGAGTGCGAAGTTCGTCTTAGAATCGAAACCAAGGCTGACGGTCTGATGGGTACTGCCCTGAATTGTGACAAAAGAAACCATTTCTGCTGCTTTCCCCGAAGCGCGGGCGATTTGCCTGCGTCAACATCTTTCTCATACAGACGTAGGGCTTTTCATGAAGACATAGTTACAGAGACATACAGGTTACAGTCGACGGGCGGGTCGGTAGTCCCCGCGATGACAAATCGTATGAATTTTGATGATGTAAGAAGATTAATTAAGACATCATGGTCACCGAAACGCATCCGTGGAGGCCCGAGCGGAACGGGGCCACGGGGGATTTAGGGAATTGGGATGACCGCGTGTCAGAATACTCCGACATTATTGCATCGGTCCCTTGAAGCAATGACCCGTAGTCCCCGGGCGGACCAAAAAATTAGACCAGCCCGGA
>JAQGHW010000880.1 GCA_028291505.1 Rhodopila sp.
TGATTCCAGCGATTCTCTCCATATCGAGATCAAAACCAAGCGTGATGTATCCCTCGAATGATCCTCCCTGCTTGCGGCCGCCGCTCACATTGCCCAGGACTTCGGACAGGTCCCTGGCGACGAGGTAGATGCCGTCGTCCGCCAGCGCGCGCCCGAAATCAACACCGAGCGGTCGCAGGTTGAAAAGGTAGCCGCCTTGCGTGCCCGATGGCGGCAGAGCTTCCGGGGGCTCGAGCGGTATAAGCAGGGACGGGACGGTCGTGCCAGTCTGAACCTGCGCCTCGGCTAGCACCGGAAACAGGATCACCATCGCGAACATGATAAGCCGATATATCAAGGCCATCTCCAGTGACCCGGGCGCCGGGGAGTCTGTTAGCACTCGCGCCAAGGTCGTCGACTCACTCGGCAGTGATCCGTCCTCGTGAAGCACCTTGAGTTCGTGCCGGGCAACCCATCGGCGGCCCTGGCGACAAACTGCACCCCAATCGCGCCGGCTACCGCGCCATGGGTCGATAGCATCGATCTCGGACTGCTCGCGCCCTGGCTGACGCCGTCGCGGACGTCGGTATCGGTATCAGGCGTGCGGCGAGTGGAACCTGGTGACCATGGCCTGGAACATGAAGCGGATGTTCACCCGTCAGCCCGCCCTGTGAGGCGGGCTGAACACCCTTTGCGTGTAAACTGGGGTCGAAGACATTCATTAGGGGCAGTCCTGACGCCAAATGCACCCAGCATGGCTGTCAATCAATGGCTCCGCGACGGAAAAATTGACTCCCAAAATCGGCCGAAAAACCGAGTCCGACAGGCTGCTAGCCGAATTGTCGAGCGTGGCGGACTTGATGGTCGACATAGAAGATCTCCTTGAAAAATCATAATGCGGTGATCGCGCGCCGCCGCCTCATTCAAGGAGAGCATCAGGATGACCTTGTTGCATGGATCGGCAGGTCCTATCCGGTGAGAGAGACGCGATGACGCATAAAGGCGGCTGCCATTGCGGAAATGTCCGCCTGACGCTGCGTCTGTCCCAGCCACCAGATCAAACCCGATTGCGGGCCTGCAGCTGCTCCTTCTGCCGTGCCCACGCCACACGCACGACGAGCGACGCGGCCGGCGCAGCCGAAATCTGGGCTGAAGATTGGGATTTGGTGATGCGTTACCGATTCGGTTCGCGCACGGCGGAGTATCTGATCTGCAGCAGGTGCGGGGTCTACATTGGTGCAGTCTGCGCGACAGCCCTGGGCACGCGGGCCGTGATCAACACCAACAGCCTCGCGGACTGGGCTTTGTTCACGGAAACGCCGGCGCAAGTCGACCATGACGGGGAAGCGACCGAGGAGCGGATGGCGCGACGATCCGCCAGCTGGACGCCAACGATCCTCCATCGATAAAAGGCTCTGCCCGGTGTCGCGCCGCGAGGCGTGTCCGTCGTCTCGCTGCTGGCTGGAGTCCTTCGCAAGGGCAGAAGCGCCGGTCGTCCGCCGCGCTCTACTTTTTTCGTAACGCCGCGGTCGACCGAACGGATCGCTCGTCCAAGGAATCAGAGCCTCCTCCTTTGTCGCGGATGAAGCGCAGCAGTGCACTGACCCGCGGCGTCGTCAGGCGGTCGATCGGTACCATCGCCTTGATCCAGAGGTCTGGGACAGGAAAGTCGGGCAGTGGCACCACCAGGGAGCCACCGCGGATCTCCGGGAGCGCCACGTAGTTGCTCAAAAGCGTGATGCCGAGATGCGTCTTGGCGGCTTCAAGCAGCACGCGCATGTCATTGCTGGACATCCGAGGGTGAACGGTGACCGTCATTGCGCCGTTGCCGCTCAGGAATGGCCAACTCGGGCCGGTGGGCTGGTAGACCAGGCAGCGGTGCTCCTCGAGTTGGCGCGGGTGGTCGAGGCGACCATACGACGACAAATATTGCTTGCTCGCGAAGAGACTTCGACGCAGCGGCCATAGCATTTCGTCGGCCACATTGTCGAAACTCGCCGGAAACGCGGTGATGGCGATGTCGATCCCTTCCGCGGCGGGATTCATCGGCCCGTCGAGCAGCAAGACTTCCACATCGACGTCAGGGTGAAGCTCGGCGAATTCTCGAACGAGTGCATTGAGGCGGAGAAATCCGAGCGTTGAAGGGACCTTTATCCTGATCGGGCCGCTCAGTCGCCGTACGCCCTTGCGCAATTCGGTCAAGGCCTGATCGTGCGCGGCGATTGCAGCGATAATCCGCTCCAGATGGTGTTCTCCGTCGGGGCTCAGGACGACCTTGCGGGTCGACCGGTGAAACAGAGTCTTGCCTACGATCCGCTCGAGCTGCGCGACGCGCTTGGTGACGACCGAGGGCACGAGATCGAGCTTCTGCGCAGCAGCAGTGAAGCTCCCCGTTTTTGCAACGGCAACGAAAGCGCGCATCGATGCGATCGTATCCATTCTTCACGATTCACGAAAACTGAACCGTCGACAAGCGCCTTTTTCCTTTGGACCGGCGCGCCTACGTTCCCCGCAATGCCAATCAATCTCAGGATCGGAAGATGCCTGAAGTGATCAACGAGCCGGCGCGCGAGAGACGCGGGTATTCGGCGAAGGACGGTGAACTAAAAAGCCGTCCGCAACGGAACTGAAGATGGTGGAGAGTGAGAAGGAATAACTATAACAGACAAGTATGACGTTCTCGTTGTCGGTGGAGGCGCTGCAGGCGTAGCGGCCGCGGTTGGCGCGGCCAAGACCGGCGCACGCGTTGGCCTGGTGGAAGCTGCCGGATGCCTGGGTGGCGCCGGGACGATGCGCAACGTGCTGACAAACGACTTGGCGAAGTGCTCGGCGAGGCAGGGGGGGCAATTACCTCGACCACTGTCGTTGACGGTCAGTTCAAATCAATCGATGATATTTCGGGATTGAACGAAAGATCGGCAAAAGATGGCGACGCTAACCTGGATTAGCACGGGATTGGGGCTCTGGAGTACGGCCGCGAACTGGTCGTCCGACCAAGTGCCAGGATCTGGCGACACCGCGCTGTTCAACCTGACCGGCAACAACCTGATCGATCTGCCCGGCACGGCCACCGTTGGCAGTGTCGTGCTGAGCGCATCTGGCACCGAGATCAACGTCGCCGGCTCGCTCAACGTGACCAACGGGCTGACCATCACAGCAGGTGAGCTGAAGGTCGGCGGTGCTGTCGACGCCACCGACCTGACCGCCACCGGGACCATCGACAACACCGGCGTGCTGACGCTGAACGGCACCGTCCTACCGTCGTCACTGGCGGAGATCGGTGGTTCAGGTGGGACGCTGGTCATCGACGGCACGATCGAAAACCAGGGAGCAACGCTCGACCTTGGCAATCTTGCTAACCAGAACGTCGTGTCTCTGGGAACGATCTACCAGGGCACGGCCGCTGACCTGGTGGTCGGCGGCAGCGCGACGCTCGACGGCGTCACGGCCCAGGGCACTCTGACCGACACCGGGCATATCACGATCCTGAACGGCTTTTCCATCGCCGGGCCAGGCGGGATCGGTGTCGGTACCATCGACCTGGGCAGCGTTGGCGGTTTCGATGTCGACGGCACGCTGGTATTCGCCGACAACGAAAGCCTCGCAAACCTGGATCTGTACGGGACCGGCACGTTGGTTGCCGATGGGACACTGACCGTCGCGAACACCGCCACGCTAACCCAGGTCGCTACCCCATTCGATTTCAATATCCCCGACCTGACCTTCAGCGGGGCGGGCACGATTATCAATAGCGGGACGATCCTCGGGAATTCCGAAGACGGAATGAAAAACAACGGCGGCGACGGACTAATCGCGATCCAGAGCACGGTTTTCGAGAATTTCGGCCTGATCGAGGCGATAGATTCCAGCGGTCTGGTCAGCAATCAGTCGTTAACCAATCCGAACCACGAAGGCACCGCCCAGATCGCGATCACCGGGTCCGTCTTCGTCAACGAGGCCGGCGCCACCATCGCGGTTCAGCAGTACTTCGGCATTGCGTCCCTGACGGTCGCCGCGACCACGACCTTCACCAACGATGGGCTGATCACCAGTAATGGACCGATCTACGGTGGCGGCGAAATCGACATCGCGGCGCCGGTGTTCGGCAGCGGCACGATCGGGGTCATCAACGGCGGGGTAACCCTGGAAAGCGGCGTCAGCAGTACCCAGACGATCCTCTTTGGTGAGGGCGGCGTGCTGTTCCTGGCCCAACCGAACTTCGTACCCGGTCCGATCGAAAACTTCGGCTCCGGCGATTTTATCGAGCTGGTCGGGGTTACCGCCACCGCCATCAGCTATACCAGCGGCGATCTAAAGCTTCAGACCGCAACCGGCACCTTGGACCTGGGGATCACCGGAACCCATACCCTGGCGGACTTCGTCATCGACAACTCAGGCACCGAAACCGGTATCTCGATCGCTTCGCCCGCCGTCCCCTGTTTCGCCGCCGGAACCCGGATCGCTACCACGCGCGGTCCAATCGCGGTGGAGGACCTTCATGCCGGCGATAGCGTCGTCACCGCCTCGGGGGGGACCCAGCCCATTCAGTGGATCGGCCATCGCAATGTGGACTGCCGCCGGCATCCCGCCCCGTCACGCGTCTGGCCGGTTCGCATCGCCGCGCACGCCTTCGCTGAAGGCCAGCCCGAGCGCCTGCTGCTGCTGTCGCCCGATCATTCCGTGTTTATCGACAACGTTCTGATCCCGGTGAAATACCTGGTGAACGACAGCACGATCGTGCAGGCCGAGGTCGCCAGTATCAGCTACTTTCACATCGAACTGCCTCGCCACGACATCCTGCTGGCCGAGGGGCTGCCGGCCGAGTCCTACCTCGACATCGGCGATCGTTCGAACTTCGCCAATAGCAACGAACCAATGCGCCTGTTCCCGGACTTTGCTTCCCGTTCACACGACGCCGTCGCCGTGCGGGGGGCTCTGGTGTGGGAGGCTTTGGGCCATGCCCCGCTGATCGTCTCCGGCCCAAGGCTGGCCACGGTGAAGCGACATCTGCAAGCGCGGGAAGCTGTTCTCGGCCGACGAGACGTGACCGCCAGCTTCGCCGAATCGACGGCACCCGCGCGGGCAATTGGGGCCGTCCAGGGGTAAGTTGAAGATACGTGTTCATGCCGAATGCGGGATAATCACGTATCCCGAACCGACCCTAACCCGCCTATTGCGGCCTCTACACATTAGGTGAGCAACCGCGTCAGGCCGTCGCCGGCGTCTCGGACGAAATCATGGCCCGGCTGCGACGCTGGGGCGCGGTGACGCCGCCTACGCGCCATCGCGGCGTCTTCGTGATATTCGATCCGGAAGCCGCCAAGCGCGCTATGGACGAGGTCTGCGTCGCGGCTGGGGTGGACATCCTGCTACACGCTTTCGTTTTTGGTGCGGATCGAGAAGGCAACGCCGTCGCACGGCTTCGCTTTGCCGACCATTCCGGGGAACATCAATTGGCGGCGAAAGCGTTCGTCGACGCCAGCGGTGACTGCGACCTCGCTTTCTTCGTTGGCGCTTCGACGCGATACGGCAACAACGGAGCAGTCAACCTCGGCACCCTTGGGACGCGGTTCGGCGGCGTTGCGCCTGAGGCGGATGTGTCCGCAGCGACCGTGACGGAGGCGATCAAAAAAGCCAAGGCGCGCGGCGTCCGCCCGATCAGCAAGGACAGAAGCGTTATTGCTCGTTTGCCTCTGTCCGGGGATGTTGTGGCCTATCTTGCCAGCGAGGATTACGACCCACGCGACGTCCGCAGTCTTTCGCGCGCCGAGATCGCCGGGCGCGCGCAGGCCTGGACATATCTGGAGATTCTGCGGGCGTTGCCGGGTTGGGAACACGCCTGGCTGGCGTCGACAGGGCCGGAATTCGGCACGCCCGAGAGTCGGCATATCAACAGCGTCGAGCAACTCACGTGGCAGCACGTGACGGAGGGCCGCCGCACCGAGGATTGCGTGGCGTTGGGTTCCTGGGGCGTAGAATGGCACGACCGCGAAACCTTTGAGAGCAGCTTCGTCTATCCCCCGGACGGCGGCACGTCTGACATTCCGCTCGGCTGCCTGAGGAGCGTGGATACTTCAAATCTATTTGCCGCCGGCCGAACGGCTGATGGGGACCGCCAGGCGGGAGCCTCGTTGCGGGTGATGGGTACAGCCTTCGCGGCAGGCCAGGCGGCTGGTGTGGCCGCCACGCGTCATGGACGCGGGGGGTCTCTTGAAGCCGCAGACGTTCGCAAGGTCCTCGCCAGCCAGGGTGCTCT
>JAQGHW010000894.1 GCA_028291505.1 Rhodopila sp.
GAACCACACCCGCGTATCCGCCAGCGCCCGGAACATCGCCCCGTGCGTCACCAGCCGTTCGGTATACCGCAGCACGACCCGAGCGCCGCCAAACCCGCGCAACACCGCCGGCACCGCCAACCCGCCCGCGAACAACGCCGCACCGATTGTGTAACCCGACACCGCCATCAGCCCGACCCCGGCCACCAGAGCGGCCAGCGACACCAAAAGACCGGCCAGCAGCCAGCCCGTCTGGCGCCCCCACAACCCCATGATCCGAAACAGCGGCCCGCTGATCATGCCACACCCCGCGCCGAGACAACCTTGCCATCCCGCAGATCCAGCCGCCTTCCGCCAAACCCATGCGCGGCGGACGAATGGCTGGCCAGGATCACTGTCCTCCCCAGCGCCAGCCGCCGCAGACTGTCCAGCACCTCCTTCTCCGTAGCCGGATCAAGATGCGCGGTCGGCTCATCCAGCAGCAGCAGCGGGGCGTTCTTCAGATACGCCCGCGCAATGGCCACCCGCTGCGCCTGGCCGCCGGACAACCCGTAACCGCCCTCGCCGATCCGCGTATCCAGTCCAGCCGGCAACCCGACAGTGAACTGGTCAAGCCGGGCGGCCGTCGCGGCGGCAGTAACCTCCTCGGCCGACGCCTCCGGCCGGGCAAACAGAATATTCTCGCGAATGGACCCCGAGAACAGCACCGGCCGCTGTCCGATCCAGGCGGTCAGCCGAGACAGCGCCTGCGGCACCAGGTCGACAATATCGGCACCATTGATGGTCACCCGCCCGCTGTCCGGACGCACAAACCCCAGCAGCATCTCGATCACCGAGGACTTCCCCGCCCCCGACGGCCCCGCCAGCACCAGCGTCTCCCCCGCCGACACGCGAAACGACAGCCCATCCAGCGCCGGCCCGCGCGACGCGTCCCAGGTCAGCCGAACATTATCGAACGCAACCGTCACCCCCTGCGCCGCGACCGTCCGGATCTCCCGCGCCGGCACCGGTTCGGGCAACGCCGGCAAATCGACCAGCGACTCCGCCGCCCCCGTGGCATGCAGCCGATCCTGATACGCCGCCGAGAACAGCCGCAGCGGAGCAAAGAACTCCGGCGTCAGCAGCAGCACGACCAGCGCCGGCCACAACACCTCCGCGGCGCCGCCCTGCCGCAGCAAGCCAAAATAGTGGATCGCCAGCACCACCATCGCCAAAGCGGCGGCCAGATCCAGCACCACCGACGACAGGAACGCCACCCGCAACACGCGCATCGTCCGGACCCGCAACTCCCCGGCGGCCTGCGCCAGCGACCGGGCTTCATCCTCGGTTCGGCCGTACAGCACGATCGTTGCGATACCACGCACGCGGTCGAGGAACCGGGCCTGCAACCGCGCCATCGCCAGGAACTGGTTGCGTGACGCAGCAGCGGCCCCGATGCCGGCAATCGCCATCCCCAGCGGCACCAGCAGGCCGCAGCCCAGCAGCAGCAATGCCGCCCAGGGATCGGCATACAGCACCGCCAGCAGCACCACGGCCGGCCCCACCATCGCGAACGTCGCCGCCGGCACGTAGCGCGAGAACAGCCCGTCCAGCGCCTCGATCTTGTCCACCACGATGGTCGCCAGTTCGCCGGAATGCCGCGTCCGCAGCAGCGCCGGCCCGGCATGCAGCAGCCGCGACATCGCATCGCTGCGCAACCGCCGCCGCGCCGCCGCCCCCGCCGCGAAAGCCGCCCTCTCGGTCAGGTAGGACACGCCGGCGCGAAGCACGGCAAGCACCCCGAACGCCGCCAAAGCCGACCCATCCAACCCCGATCCGCCAAACGCCCCGGCCAGCACCGAACCCGCCGCGAACGCCTGCCCGATCCCAAGCGCCGATCCAAGCACATGCAGCACAAGGACCGGCCGAGCCGCCCGGCCACCCGCACGTTGTTCTCGCCGCAACCAGGACCGAGCGGCGGCTTTGTCAGTATCTGCCTGTGCCATGGCGCGTTGGATTAGCCCAAGGCCGCGACGATGGACAGTATGGGAAATCTCCAACCGCGGTTAAACTTCATCAAGGTGACAAGAGCCGAAGCACAGTCGCCTGACGTCGAGCCCAATCGCCAGCCATTGGCCAGCAAATTACCGCTACATGCTCTGGCGGCTCAGATTCTCGATCAGCGTCAGCAAACGGTCGCGCTCGGAAGCCGCCTTCACCTTGTCGTCGCGACGTTCTCTTTCGCTGCTGTCCAACCGAACAAGCAGGTCGTCGATCCTGTCCTGAAGCATCTCGATCAGGCCATCCTGGCCGGCTGTCGGGGTCTGTCCCGGGATGGCCATGCCAAGCACCAATCGCTGGTCGACGGAAGGCGGCTGCGGCTCAGGCTGGATGGTGTCCGGCAATTCGAGCCACCACTGCCCGCGCTCGTCGCGCGTGCCCGGGATCACGCCGCTCCGCAGACGACGGCGCACGGAGTCCACGGACACATTCAGCCGGTTTGCAGCCGTCGATATGCTCATTCTTGTCACGCGCGCCTCCGCTATGCTGGCGCCAGCATAGGCACACATAGGCAGCAGGCGCAAGACGTGATGACCCGGCAGCACGGGCCACGTGCTCGTCCAGGCAGACGGGCAGCCGTCCATCGGTTGCTAATACATCACGTCACCGCCATTCGGCGACAGCGTGGCACCCACATAAAAACCACCCTCCGGCCCCGCCAGCAGCAGCGCCGTCGCGGCGATTTCCTCCGGCCGGCCAAACCGCCCCACCGGCAGGGCATCAATGAACGCCTGACGATCCGCCGCCTCCATCGTCACCGTCATATCCGTTTCGATCGGGCCAGGCGCGATCGCATTCACCCGCACACCCTTCGGCGCGGCCTCCCACGACAACGCCCGCGTCAGCCCCATGATCCCGGCCTTGGCCGCCGAATACGGCGCCGAATTCACCGCCCCCTTCAACCCGCGCTGAGACGCGATGTTGATGATGCAGCCCCGCCCCCGCGCGACCATGGCCGGATAAACCGCCTGCGCCATGAAGAACATGCCCTTCAGATGCACATTCACAATACGATCGAAATCCGCCTCGGTATAAGCCTCGAACGGCTTGCGAATATTCATCCCGGCGTTGTTGAACAAAATGTCGATCGGCCCGAACGTCGAGGCGACATGGTCCGCGAAATCCTTGCTCGCCCCAATATCCGCCACATCCAGCGACCGATGAATCGCACGCCGCCCGAGCGCGCGAATCTCCACCGCGGTCTCGTCCGCTTTCGTATCATCCTCCAGATGACAGAACGCGATATCCGCCCCCTCCCGCGCGAACAGCAACGCCGTCGCTCGGCCGATGCCGCGGGATCCCCCGGTTATCAGGGCAATCTGGTTAAGTAGTTTCATCGCGCATGCCTCCTGCGTTGCCGGGACATATTGCCCCTGCCCGCGCTCTGAACCAAGGTCCGCCCCATGTTGATCGCCCGCACCCTGCCCGATCTGCGAGCCGCCTGTGCCCGCCTGCGCCGCCACGCCGATGCATTGGCCTTCGTTCCGACGATGGGCGCCCTGCATCAGGGCCACCGAACCCTGGTTCGCACCGGCGTCGCATCAGGCGCGGCAACGGTCGCCTCGATCTTCGTCAATCCGTTGCAGTTCGCCGCCAATGAGGACCTGTCGCGATATCCGCGCGACGAAGCCGGAGACCTCGCGGCCCTGGAATCCGAGGGCTGTGCCCTGGCCTGGCTGCCCGACGTCGCAACGATGTATCCCCCCGGCGAGGCAACG
>JAQGHW010000912.1 GCA_028291505.1 Rhodopila sp.
AGCGACTGGTACTCGCGCAGCCGTTCGGCGACCGTCTCCGGGCTGCCGACCAGGGCGGTGCCGACGCCGTGGCGCACCAGACCGACACCGGCCCATAGATTTGGACTGATCTCCAACTTGTCACGACGCCCACCGATGTGGGTCCAATTGCCGAATCTGGCCTACTGAGTCGGTGTCCTCCCGCAGTCGCTTCTGCGCTAACGCGATGGTTTCGTCGGATAGGTGGCTGATCAGCCGATTGGGGTGGAAGGCCCAGCGATGTAAAAACGTACGCTAGTAGAGGCCGATTCGGACAATGTTCCCAGGAATTTGCCAGAATTCCTAGATTCCATTCTACTACCGGCACGAACTGGCCCTTTATGGCGTGCAATCATTGCGTCCAATACGCCGATCCGAGCATCGATGTTTTTGAGACATCGTATTGCACGCCGCAAACAGGGGGTCTAACGGGGATAGTACATAATGCGAACACGATGGCAGGATATTAGTAACTGGCTACAATAGATCTGGATTCTATTGGACCACAATATTGCGTGCAACACGCTAGTGGATAAAATCTGACGGAACGAACCGTCATATTTATCCACCCGCCTTTGATTTGGTGGGCCGATTCACCCAACGCCTGGGAGTCAAGCGTCGGGATCGGACCACTAGGCACTCATGGCAAGCAGCTTCTCGTTACGTTCGACCAGAGCGAAAGCCGCCGCGCCGGTTCGCCAGGTGTCCTCGCGGCTGGTGACCCGGCAAGGTTCTTCCAGGGCCTTGGCGTGGATGGGCAGGTCGGTCCATTCCAGGGCCTCTCGCGGCAATACGGGCACCATCGGAGCCATTTCCAGCAGCGCGGCTCGGCGCGATGCGGTGGTCCTGGCGGAGAGCCAAAGCAAGCCGACACGCTCCCATCCGTCGAGCAGCCAACCGCAGCGCGCGACCGCCGTTACGACACCGTCGCCGTCGATGATCCAGCGCTTCAGCAACGCGATCGGATCGGCCGGCACCGCGCGAATTTTTTCAAGCGTCGCCTGGCCGCTTTTGCATGCCCTGCGCATCGCGATCATGACCGCCTGGCCCACACCGCTGATATCGTTGCCGGCATCGGCACTCAGCCAGCGGGATAGATCGTCGTGGGCCTCCCGAAGGCGGACGAGAACCCGCGGTGTCCGAGCCTCACGGTCATCTTGTGCCACGCCAAGCGGCGCGAACAGGTCGCCGACCGCAATCAGGGCAAGGGCCAGTTGAGCGCCGGTCCGCCCGAGCGACGGCGCGATCCGGTGGAGCGCCAGACTGGCCCGCCGGTCGAGGTCGGCGGTTCGCTCCGCCAGTGATCGGACCTTGGGGCTGCTGGGATCAAGCTGCTCCATCACTGCCATCGACAGCAGAAATTGTGCCTCGACACGCTGCGAGGCGTCGCGCGCGATCGCGGCCTGGGCCGCTGCCGCGGCTTCGCGCCCGGCTGCGCCATTGAGGGCAACCTGCAATGCGGCATCACGGACGTTCGGCGGATCGATGGCGGTGAGGGAGGCGAACTGCCGGAACAGCATGGTATCGTGCAGGGTGGGATTGCAGAGTGCCCGCACCCCGGCCCAGTTCAGAATGTAGACCCCGCGGCCGCCTGACGGGCTCGGCACCACGAGTTCGATCCCCGTGCGGTCGGCTTCCCGGACCCGCGTCCCGGCCAGCAGCGGTGAGGTGAAGGGTACGGCGACTCCGCGGCTTCTGAAGGTCGCGAGATGGTGCGATTCGGTCGGAGGAGGGGCAGCGTCTGGCACCCGACAAGGATGCACACAAATAGATGAATCAAAGGTTACCGCAAGAATCGTCCTGCCGGCTTTCAGGTGCCGCCGCACCTACCCGGACGGATCCGGTGGCGCCGGATGCCGTCGCGCTGGATCCCGGGCGGCTCACACGCTGAATTCGATCGTCACGCCGAATGCCTCGGATGCCGGGACCAGTACGCTGGTGCCGATACGATCCCAGCCACGGATGCCGCCGGCTTCAAGTGCGGTCTCCACGGCGTCCAGCGACTGCGTGCGGATGGTGAGCGCGGCCATATAATCCCGCCGGCCGCGGCTGTCGGGGGCGGCCCCACCAAACATCTCCCACAGCGCCGTGGGCGTGACCACATCGAAGCGGGACAGGCCGAGGATCAGGGTGCAGCCGTCGTCGGCCGGGCGAACCGTGTGGGCGCCAAACATGCTCGCGAACAAACCCCCGAGGATCCGCGGGTCCTCGGCCGCGATCACCGCCCTGGCGACGCCGACCGCGCCGTTGGCATGGTGTCGCCATTCGTCGCGCCAAACCAGGTCGCGGGTCAGATGCTGGCAGAAATAGAACCGCCCGGCCGGCGTGCTGTCGCGTGGCAGCCGGGTGGTGCGGAATATCGCGTCCCGCATCGCACCGTGGGTCTGCGCGCCGGTCGCCGGCCGGACCTGCCACCCCGCTTGCCGACCAATGTGCACTGGGGCGATGTCGACCGGACCGATGTCCACCGGGGCGATGTCCACCGGGCGGGAGAATTGCTGGGGCGGGTCGATCGGGACTTCGTTGCGCCGCAACGCCGCGTAGGTCGCGGTGGCGTCCTCGGTGCCGAATACCAGGCCGTCCAGCCCGATCGGGGAATTCATGATCTCCGGGCGGCTGTGGTCATTTGGCCTGGCGGCGATCAACTCCAGATAGTCGGTGCCGAACATTGCCAGGTGGTTCATCGACCCCAGCGTGTGGTAGCCGCGCGGGGTCAAGGTGAAGCCGAGGCGGCGATAGATACCGGCAGCGTCGTCGATGCGGTCGCGGGCATTGACGACGACGTGGTCGAGCGTTGGCACCGGAAAGACAGGCGGCATGCAGCATCATCCCAATCGTGGTGGGCGATCATCGTCTGACCGGCCCGTTATCATCTGGCCGGGCCATCGGTCTGGCCGGCCTTTAGGTCTGGCAGACCCACATGGTCTGGCCGGTTATGGTGTGGCCGGTGCTTATGGCCTCACAGCAGCCACCATCGTCTGACAGGATTGACGAGCGGGGCAAGGATAAAGCGGATGTGGACGGCGAACCTCTCGCGGGTGTTTGGCGCTGGGGGCAAATTGGAGCAGGATCGCGTCCGGGCGATGCGGCGGTGGCCCGCGCAGCCTGCGCGATTTACGCCCCTGGTGATATCGCCCCTGGCGATCATGGTCTGGGGCGATCATATACGTGTGCAGCGCGAAGGATCTGGGTCATGTCCGCCGGCCAACAACCTGTTCTGCTGCTGACCGGTGCCAGCCGAGGCATCGGTCATGCCACCGTCAAGCGCTTCAGCAGCGAGGGGTGGCGGGTGCTGACAATCTCCCGCCATGCCTTCGATCCACGGTGTCCGTGGCCAGGCGGGGAGCGCAACCACATCCAGATCGACCTGGCGGACGTCGATGTGGTGCGCGACGCGTTGCCGGAGATCAAGCGGATCGCCGGAGGCCGGCTTGACGCGCTGATCAACAATGCCGCGATTTCCCCCAAGCATGCCGACGGCGGCAAGATCACCAGCCTGGAGATGGCCTACAAGGACTGGCTGCACATCTTCAACGTGAACTTCTTCTCCGCCATCCTGCTGGCGCAGGGACTAAGCGACTACCTGATCGAGTCGAAGGGCAGCATCGTCAACATGACCTCGATCGTGGGGTCGCGGGTGCATCCGTTCGCCAGCGCGGCCTATGCGACATCCAAAGCGGGGCTGGCGGCGCTGACGCGGGAAATGGCGAACGACCTGGGGCGCCATGGGGTGCGGGTGAATGCCGTGTCCCCGGGGGAGATCGACACCGCGATCCTGTCGCCGGGCACGGAGGAGATCGTCCAGCGCGAAATCCCCTTGCGGCGGTTGGGCAAGTCGAACGAAGTTGCCGACCTGCTGTTCTTCCTGTGCTCGAACCAGGCGATGTACATCAGCGGATCCGAGGTTCACATCGACGGTGGTCAACGCGTTTAGTGTCGCTGCCGGCCGTCCGGCATGGGTAGTTTCCGATGCTGTCCGCGCCGTCCGCATCCCGCTATCCCGCGGCCGGCATTCGGCTGTGGCGGCTGGTGCGTAACGGCCCCTGAGAAAGCGCAACACGCTGCCGCATCGAGGAAAACGCAATGTACCTTTCGAACGAAAGTCTGCTTGTCATCATTTTTGTCGGTCTCGTCGCCGGGTGGCTGGCCGGTCAAATTGTCCAGGGGACCGGCTTCGGACTGATCGGTGACCTGATCATCGGCATTGTCGGCGCCTTCGTCGGCGATTGGTTGCTGCCGCGCGTCGGTATCCACCTTGGCATGGGGATTATCAGCGCGATCATCAACGCCACCATCGGTGCCGTCGTGCTGCTTCTGGTCATCAGGTTGTTTCGGGGTCGCAGCCGCTGGGGCGGCCGTTGGTAGCTTCTCGAGGCACCGGCGCCTCAATGTATGACGTCCGTATACTGCCATCTTGACGGCGGGCATCGGCTCCGCCACGCCATAGGAGCCCGAGGGCGCTGGATCGGGAGACCAACGGAGAGCGAGAGAAGCAATGAACGACCAATCGACGATCGGACGTTTCGGCAGCGGCCGCGAGGTGCGGCGCATCGAGGATGCCGGGTTGCTGGCTGGCGCAGGCCACTTTACAGACGATTTCTCGCTGCCCGGGCAGACCTATCTGGCTTTCCTGCGCTCGCCGCACGCGCATGCGCGGATCGTCTCGGTCGACACGACCGCGGCCAGATCGATGCCAGGGGTGATCGCGGTCCTGACCGGTGCCGACCTGGTCGCTGCCGGGGTGAAGCCGAT
>JAQGHW010000925.1 GCA_028291505.1 Rhodopila sp.
CCGCAATAACGCGCTGCTGCGTGACGCCAACCGTCTGGCCGACGTCCAGGATAAGGCACTCGCTGGTCGGGACAGGGAGATTGCCGAGCTCAAGGCGACGAATGCCAACCTCGATGCTCGGATCAAGGAACTGACGCTAGATCTCGCCGATGCTAAATCGAAAGTGAGGTTGTTGCGAGGCTCGCTTCGCGAACTGCGTCCCGGGACCTACCAGTCCATTTACGAGGACGAATAGCAGCCCGTTTGCAGCGCAGCGGCGCATCGTTGGCTCCATTCAATGGAGACCCTCGATGCGCCGCATCCTTGCCTGCTTCCTCCTACTGCCCCTCGGCCTCGCCGCCTGCTCCGGCGGCCCGAACGTCAAATCGGCCAAGGACTACGACGCGCCCCCAGCGCCCCCTGTCCGTAACCCGCTCTACAACCCCTACGCCGCCTACGGCGAAGCCAACGCCACCTGGACGCCCCCAGTGTTCAACCGCGACGGCACCATCATGAAGCCCGCGGAACCCGCGTCCCAGTCCGACCGGCCACAATACGAGTTCGCCCCCTGGGCCTCCGGAGCATCCGGCGGAAGCCGCTACGCCCCGCCCGGCACCTTCTGATCAGACGTCGTTTCCGCACCCTTCCCTGACACCCGGCGGATGGCGAAACGGCCTTCCCAGGAGGCCGCATGCCCGACATCCTCTCCGCTCTCCGTGCCGCCGCCGCTATGTTGCTCGTCGGCAACCTCCTGATCGTCGCCCACGAAATGGGCCACTTCCTAGCCGCTCGATGCGCTGGCGTGCGAGTGCTGCGGTTCACCATCGGCTTCGGCCCTGTCCTCGCCCGGCGCATCGATGCCCGAGGCACGACCTGGACCCTCTCCCTCCTCCCCCTGGGCGGCTATGTCGGCTTCGAGGGCGAGCAAGACGCTGCCCGCCCTGGCTCCTACGCCGGCACGTCGCCCTTGGCGCGTATGGCAATCATCGCGGCCGGGCCAGCCGCCAATGTCGGCGTCGCCATCGCGGTCTTTGCCCTGCTGCTGGCGCTGTTTGGCGCCCCCGGCTTCCTGCCGATCGCCAGCACCGTCGTCGCCGGCAGTGCGGCCGACCGAGCGGGCTTCCATGTCGGCGATCGGGTGCTGACCATGGATGGCCAACGCATCAAGACGTTCGAGGACATGCGCCCGGGACTGAAAGCCAACCCCGGCAAGACCATCCGTTTCACGATAGAGCGGGACGGCAAGCCGCTTGATCTCGTCGCCCGCCTCGGCACCCTCCAGGCGGACGGCAAGACGATCGGGCTGCTCGGCATCACGAGCCTGGTGCCGTTTCACCAGCCACTCTCGCCAACGCAGATCGCCAGTCGGGCTTTCGGGGAGACCTGGCAGGCGATCGCGGACTCCGTGCAGGGAATCACCAAGGTCGTGCTGCACGGAGAAGGCGGGGACAACGTCGCGGGTGTCGTCGGCATCGCCCAACTCACCGGCCATGTCGCCCAGCAGGGCACCGGCCCGTTCCTCGCCCTGATCGCTATCCTCTCGGCCAACCTGGCACTGATGAACCTGCTGCCGATCCCGGTGCTCGACGGCGGCGCGCTGCTGTTCTGCGCGGCCGAGTTGGTGCTGCGACGGCCGCTGCCAGCCCGCGCCCAGGCCTTCGGCACCCGCGCCGGCGTGGCGGTACTGGCCTCGCTGTTCATGGTCGCGACGCTGCACGATATAGCGCAGACCGGACTCTTTCGCTGGATTGCAGGCTTGTGAGAAAACCAACCGGCAATGCAAGACGCGCCGGGCGGCCCGCTCAATTCGGCCAGAACCCGCCCGGGGTCGCCAGGTAGTCGCGCCAATTCGCCAGCCGGCCCGAGCGGATCTGATAATTCAGCAGCGCGTTGTAGAAGGCGACAAGGAAGAACAGCGCGCAGAATGGCAGGAAATAGAGCGCCGAGGTGAACCGCGTCGCCATCCACGGCGACGCAAGCGCGTGCCAGATCCAACCCAGCAGAAAAAGCCAGGCAAGGGCGAACGCGGCATAGGCGATCCGGGCCGTCTGCCGGCGGCGCGCCGCCAGCCAGGCCTCGAGTTGGTCGACCGGAACACCGTAGCTGACGGCCGTGGCGGCAATATCGAACGCGCCCCGGTCAGCGGTCATAAACCGGTTGTCTCGTGGCGGTCCGGCGCGCAGCGCGCCCCAGAGGTCTCCAATCAACGACCACCCGCGCTTGATCCGGTGCGCGCCCGACCAGACAAACGGGGCGGCAACGAGCCACCCCGTGCCGTGGAAGATCTTGCCGAAGAAGGAACGCCGGCGGGACGAGGCCTCCACGGCCGGCTCGCGGGGGTTTTCGACAGCACGCCGCATGATCAGCGCCCGATCGAGGCGATCAGCGTGTCGATGCTGGTCGGCACCCCGTCGATCCGTCCTTCGGTGCCGTCCGGCTTCTTCCACAGTAGCGTCGGCGTGCCCTGCAGGCCGATGGCCTCGGCCATGGCGCGGTTCGCCTGCAGCCGCTCGGCGGCGGCCGGAACGGGCGGGTCGTTCACGCTCCCCGACTGCCATGCCGCGACGAGTTGCTCCGCCGGCTTGCTGAGCAGGGCCAGCGCGCTCTTCGTGCTCTGGCCGTTGTCCTCGTAGTCGAGCACCGAGATCGGGATGATGGAGAGCTGCAATTTACC
>JAQGHW010000927.1 GCA_028291505.1 Rhodopila sp.
GGCAGGCTGGGATCGGTACATGGACCGAGGACCAGGTGGTCACCGCCCTGCGCGAAGGCCGCACACCCGACGGGCGAATGCTGCGTCCGCCGATGCCTGTGCCGTTCTACCGTTCGATGTCCGACGATGATGCGCACGCCATCGCCGCGTATGTTCTGTCGCAACCGGCGGTCGGCGGCAAAACCCCGCCGTCGCAGTATAAAGTACCGACTCCGGCCAGTTACGGCCCGCGGGTCGGCCACGTTGCTGCCCCGCCACGCGACGACAACATCGCCTACGGTGCCTACCTCGGCAGTATGGGGCATTGCTTGCTGTGCCACACGCCTATCGGTTCTGACGGCCAACGAGATTACGCACACCGGTCGGGGGCTGGCGGACTGGTCATGGAGGGTAATTTCAATCGTGTTGTGACCGCGAATATCACGCCGGACCGGGAAACCGGGCTTGGGCGGTGGACGGACGCCGAAGTCGATTACGCATTGACGACCGGTCAGCATCCGGATGGGAGACGCCTGGCCGCGCCGATGCCGGTCGCCTACCTGGTTCGGCTGACCCCTGACGACAGGGCAGCACTGATCGCCTGGCTTCGCTCGCTGCCGCCGATCGCCAACAAGGTCGTGCCCTGAAGGCTGGATGATCGCCAACAAGGTCGAGCCCTGAAGGCTCGAAGCTTGTTACCGGGGTGGGCAGGCGCTACGGATAGTCGGCACAGGCGGATCGAACCGTTTGGCTAAAGGGAAGGAAACCGGATGACTGGCTTGACTCGGCGCGACACACTCCTGTCTGGCGCCACCGCGCTGATCGGTGGGACGACGCTGCCTTTGATCGGGGCGCGAGCGGCGGATCTGGACGTGCCCACGGCGGATGTGAAGTCGCCCGGCTTCAAGGTCGAGTCCGGCGCAACCCTGCGCGTGTTGCGCCCAGCCAAATTCGTTGACCCCGATGAGGTCCTGTTCCGCGAGAACACGAAAAAATTCACCGAACAGACCGGCATTCCGGTTCGCGTGGATTTCGTGAGCTGGGAGGATATGCGCCCGCAGACGGCGGTGACCGCGAACACCGGTGCCGGGCCGGACATCATCGTCGGCTTCGGCTCCGACCCGCAGATCTATGCCGACAAGCTGATCCCGATGAACGACCTGGCCGATTACCTCGGCGCGAAATACGGCGGCTGGCACGAACTCGCGCTGCTGTACTCGCGCCGGTGGGGCACCAAGGAGTGGCTGGCGATCCCGATGGGCGGCAGTGGCGGCGCGTCGGTCTATCGGGTGTCCTGGCTGAAGGAGGCCGGTTACGACAGCATCCCGAACGACCATGCCGGCTTCCTGACGATGTGCGAGAAGCTGAACAAGATCAACCATCCGGTCGGATTCGCGCTTGGGCACGCGGTTGGCGACGGGAACGGTTTCGCGAATTGGCTGCTATGGTCGTTTGGCGCGTCACTGACGGATGAAGCCGGCAAGGTTTCGTTGGACTCGAAAGAAACGATCGAGGCGCTGAAATATGCGAAGGCGCTGTATCCGCACATGATCGGAGGCACGTTGTCCTGGGGCGATCCAAGCAACAACAAGGCGTTTGCCGCGGGCGACATCAGCCTGACGTTCAACGGGGTGTCGATCTATTACGTCGCCAAGAACTCGTCCGATGCGAAGCTTCAGGCGATCGCGGCGGATATCAATCATCAACCGCCGCCTTTCGGGCTGGCGAAGAAGCCGCCGCAATCGTCGCTGGTGGTCAACGCGATGATCTTCAGGCACACGAAATATCCTGACGCCTGCAAGGAATACCTGCGCTTCATGATGGAGGCGCCGCAGTACGCGCCGTGGCTCGCGGGCTGCCTGGGATACTGGTCCAACTCGCTGAAGGCGTACGGCAAGATGGCGTTCTGGGACGCCGATCCGCGCCTGAAACCCTATATCGACAGCATGGACACGCCGTACTACGACAGCTATCGGGGTCCGATCTCGGCCGCGTCGTCCGCTGTCGCGGCCAATTACACGCTGGTCGATATGTTCGCCTCGGTCGCCACCGGCAACGCCACGCCGGAAGACGCAGTGAAACAGGCTGCCAAGCAGGCGGCACGTTACCTCAAGGGATAGGGAGACGCGATCATGGACGCGACGACCGCCGGGATCGACCTGCAATGGAAGCCGCGAAGGCGGCATTCCCGCGTGGGACGGCTGTTCGATTCCAAACCGTTTCTGGTCACCCTCTGCATGCTGCCCACCGCCGGGCTGCTGCTGATCTTCCTGACCTACCCGCTGGGCCTCGGTCTTTGGCTGTCGCTGACCGACACCACGATCGGCCAGCCGGGTCAGTATATCGGCCTGGAGAACTTTTACTCTTTGTTCGACGACCCGGTGTTCTGGGGCGCCGTCTGGTACACGATCTTCTATACAGCCGTGGCTACGGCCGGAAAATTCCTGCTGGGACTGTGGCTGGCGTTGCTGCTCAATCATCATTTGCCGTTCAAGGCTTTTATCCGAGCGATCGTTTTGCTGCCGTGGATTGTGCCGACGGTGCTGTCGTCGATCGCGTGGTGGTGGATCTATGATCCGCAGTTTTCCATCGTGTCTTACATCCTGGTGAACGTGCTGCACTTGCGCGCCCACTATATCGACTTCCTGGGCTCGCCGTGGCCGGCCCGCTGGTCGCTGATCGTCGCCAACATCTGGCGCGGCATTCCGTTCGTGGCGATCACCTTGCTGGCGGGTCTGCAAACCATTTCGCCCTCGCTGTATGAGGCGGCGCTGCTGGACGGCGCCACCGGCTGGCAGAAATTCCGCCGCATCACCGTGCCGTTGCTGATGCCGATCCTGTCGGTGGCGTTGACGCTGTCGGTGCTGTTTACCTTCTCCGACTTCCAGCTTGTCTATGCGATCACCCGCGGCGGACCGTTCAACTCCACCCACCTGATGGCGACATTGGCCTTCCAGCGCGCTATCCCGGGGTCCCAGCTTGGCGAGGGGGCGGCGATCGCGGTGTCGATGATCCCGTTCCTGCTGGTCGCGACGCTGGTGTGCTTCTTCGGCGTCGGCCGCCGCAAATGGCAACAAGGAAGCGACAATGACTGACGTGGCAGGGACTGACGCCCTCGCGATCACCCAGGAGGTCGAGCTTGCCGCCTCCACCAAGGACGCGCCGGAGATCCTGTCGTGGGACTCCCGCGCGCGCCGGACCATCACGGTCTACATCCCGCTTGCGATCTTCGTAATCGTGCTGCTGTTCCCGTTCTACTGGATGGCGATCACCTCGGTAAAACCCGACTTCGAGATGTACGACTACAAGCAGTACAACCCGTTCTGGGTCCACTCGCCCACCCTGGACAACATCCGCAAGCTGCTGTTCGAGACCGAGTATCCGCATTGGCTGCTGACCACCATGGGCATCGCCACCGCGGCGACGTTCCTGTCGGTGGGCGCCAGCGTGCTCGCCGCCTATGCGATCGAGCGGCTGCGGTTCAAGGGCGCGCAGCACGCCGGGCTGGCGATCTACCTCGCCTACCTGGTGCCGCCGACCATCCTGTTCATTCCGCTGGCGACGCTGATCTTCCAGTTCGGCTTGTTCGACAGCCCGATCGCGCTGATCCTGACCTATCCCACATTCCTGATTCCGTTCTGCACGTGGCTGCTGATCGGCTACTTCAAGTCGATCCCGTATGAGCTGGAGGAATGCGCACTGATCGATGGCGCATCCCGCCTTCAGATCCTGTGGCGCATCACCTTGCCGCTCGCGGTGCCGGGGCTGATTTCCGCCGGCATCTTCGCCTTCACGCTGTCGTGGAACGAGTTCATCTATGCGCTGGCGTTCATCCAGAGCACCGAGAAAAAGACCGTGCCCGTGGCCATCCTGACTGAACTGGTCACCGGCGACGTCTATCAGTGGGGATCGCTGATGGCGGGGTCGCTGCTGGGTTCGGTGCCGGTGGCGATCATCTACTCGTTCTTCGTGGAGTATTACGTGTCGTCGATGACCGGCGCGGTGAAGGAATAGCCGACCCGATTCGATCAGGTCCGGCTTGATCAGAATCGGCACCGCGGGCTGGAGCATCCCGAAGCCGCACGCGGCGGAATTCCCCGTCGATGGGACCCGGCTCACGCGCTACGCCCAG
>JAQGHW010000929.1 GCA_028291505.1 Rhodopila sp.
TGGTTCGGGTGATCGGGATCGCTGTCGCTTTGGTCGGTCTGCTCACCACGGCGGCTTCCGCGCAAATAAAGATCGTCGCGATCTTCTCAATCACCGGTCCGACCGCTGCCCTCGGCATCGGCTATCGGAACGCCTTCGCCACGTTCCCGACGGAAATCGGCGGCAAGAGCGTCACCTACATCATTCGCGACGACGCCGCCGACGCCAGCCAGGCGGTGACCATCGCTCAGCGTATGATCGAGGAGGACCATGTCGACGCGATCATCGGCCCGACGCTGACAGCTTGCGACTACGCGGTGCAGCCCATCGCCAATGCGGCGAAGGTGCCGATGATCGCCACGGCGCCGATCGACTATGATCCGGTGAAGAACCCCTACACGTTCTCCGCCGTGCAGCCGGTCAGCCTGATGGTGAACGCCGTGGTTGCCGACATGGCGAAGCGTGGCGTCAAGACAGTTGCCTATATCGGTTACGCCGATGGGTTCGGCGACCAGGTGTATGAGGCGACCAAGGCAGCAAGCGACAAAGCCGGCATCGAGGTTGTCGCGAACGAGCGTTATGCCCGCACCGACACATCGGCCGAGGCGCAGGTGCTGAAGGTGATGACCAAGAAGCCGGATGCGGTGATGATCGGTGGCTCCGGCACACCGGGCGCGCTGCCGGACGTTGCACTGCACCGCCGCGGCTACAAGGGGCTGATCTATGGCAACCACGGCATGGTCAGCCCGGCCTTCCTGCGCGTCGGCGGTGCGGCAGTGGAGGGCACGATCGCGGTGACCGGGCCGGTCGTGGTGTATGACCAGTTGGGCGACAACGTCCCGTCCCGCGGACCGGCCACGACGTTCGTAAAGGCGCTGATCGCGCAGTTCGGTCCGGACTCGGTGAGCCCGTTCGCCGGCTACAGCGAGGACGCCTTCCTGTTGATCCAGGCGGCGGTGCCTGAAGCGTTGAAGGGCGGCAGCCCCGGCACGGAGGCGTTCCGCACGGCGCTGCGCGACAGTCTGGAGAAAACCCACGACCTGGTCGGCACGCATGGGGTCTATTCGATGACGCCGACCAATCACAACGGCATGGACGACCGCGCCCGTGTCCTGGTGCAGGCGGTGGATGGCCAGTGGAAGCTAGTGCAGTAGCGTTGAATGGACGAAACGATCCTCCTCGCGCTGCTACAGGACGGCCTGACCACGGGGGCGATCTACGTACTGCTCGCGATCGGGTTGCTGATCGCATTTACCGTCACGCGGGTGATCTTCATTCCGCAGGGCGACCTGGTGTCCTTCGCGGCGTTGAGCCTGGCCAGCATCATCTCCCATCGCCTTCCCGGCACGATCTGGCTGCTGGATTTTCTCTGTGCGGTCGCGCTGGTCTTGTCGCTGGCCCGAGGACGCTTTCGGGCACTGCTGCCGTACGGTGTCGCGCCGGCCGGCCTGACGTTGGCCTGCTGGGCCGCGGCACGCTATGGCGTGCCCACTCCGGTCTCGATCATCCTATCGCTGACCATCGTCACCGCCCTCGGACCGCTGCTCTACCGCTTCGCCTACGAACCGCTGGGCGAGGCGTCGATGCTGGCGCTGCTGATCGTCTCGATGGCACTGCATTTCGTGCTTATCGGCATCGCACTGTATTGCTTCGGCGCCGAGGGCGTCTCCACCCCTGCCCTGACCGAGGCCAGCTTCGATACCGGCCCGATCGAGATATCCGGGCAGTCGCTGTGCGTCGGTCTGGTCTGCCTGGTGATGGTTGCCGCGCTGCGCTGGTTCTTCGTCCGCACGCTGTATGGCAAGGCGCTGCGCGCGGCGGCGTCGGACCGGTTGGGCGCACAACTGATCGGGGTGGACCATGCGCTGAGCGGCCGAGCGGCGTTCGCGCTGGCGAGCTTCGCGGCGGCGGTCAGTGGGGTGCTGATCGCGCCGATCACCCCGCTGTCCTACGACACCGGTTTCGAGATCGGCCTGAAAGGCTTCGTCGCGGCCGTCGTCGGTGGGCTGGCATCGTACCCGCTGGCGGCGGCGGGGGCGCTGGTCGTGGGGCTGCTGGAATCGTTCTCCGGCTTTTGGGCGAGCGAATACCGCAACATCATCGTGTTCGCATTGTTGATCCCGGTGCTGATCTGGCTGTCGCTCGCCCGTGGGAACACGGAGGACCGGGCGTGAGGGGCTCATAATGAGCCTCCCCCGCACATCGATCCTGACCGCGCTCGCGCTGCTTCTTTGCGCTGCCCTGCCGTTCGTGCTGACCGAGTACCAGGCTACCCTGGCCGGATTCGTGGGCATCGCCGCGATCGCTGCCCTTGGACTCGTGCTGCTGACAGGCGTCAGCGGCCAGACTTCGTTCGGCCATGCTACCTTCGTCGGCCTCGCCGCCTACACCACCGCCTGCATGAGCCGATACGGCGGCTGGCCCCCGCTCGCCGGCCTCGCCGTGGGGCTGGTCATCAGCGGCGGCACCGCCTTCCTGCTCGGCCTGATCACCTCGCGCATTTCCGGCCATTACCTGCCTCTCGCCACAATCGCCTGGTGCGCAAGCTTCTTCTATCTGTTCGGGGTGCTGCCCGGTCTCGGCGGCTTCAACGGCTTCGGCGAGATCCCCCCGCTGTTCCCGGGTATCACCCGAGGCACTGCCGCCGCGTTGATCGGGATCGTCCTGATCGGCGCGTATGTCCTCAGTGCCAACCTGTTGACCAGCCGGACCGGACGAGCAATGCGGGCGCTGGCGCAAAGCCGCATCATGGCGGAGAGCCTCGGTATCAACACCGCACGCCTTGCACGTTCCAGCTTCGTGCTGGCGGCGCTGCTGGCGGGCGTCGCGGGCTGGCTGTTCGCCCACGTCCAGCGCTATGTCAGCCCGGCGCCGTTCGGATTGAGTGCCAGCATCGAATATGTGTTCATGGTGGTCATCGGCGGCGCGTCGCAGCTTGCCGGCGCGATCATCGGCGCGACCGTCGTCGTCCTGCTGCGCGACCAGCTGACCGAGTTGCTGCCGCGCCTGCTGGGGTCGACCGGCAACTTCGAGACGGTGGCGTTCAGCCTCGCCGTCATCGTGCTGCTGCAATACGCCCCGCGCGGCATCGCCCCGATGTTGTTCCGCCGCATGCTGTTTCTCGGTGGGGACCGAACGGCGGCCGGTCGTATTGCCCGGCAGTCGCCGGACCGCGCCACCGCCACGCTGCCGGTCCGCGTCAAGCCGCCCCCCGGCACGTTGATCCTGGAAACAGCCGAACTGGAAAAGCGCTTCGGCGGCCTGATCGCCGCGCGCTCCATCGACCTGTCGGTGCATGCGGGTGAGATCGTGGCGCTGATTGGGCCCAACGGCGCCGGCAAGAGCACGACGTTCAATCTGATCAGCGGAGCGCTGGCGCCGAACGCCGGCTGCATCCGCCTGCTGAGCCATGATATCCACGGCCAGGGCGCCCGGCGCATCGCACGCCGAGGCCTCGCCCGCACCTTTCAGCACGTGAAGCTGCTCCCGGAGGCGAGTGTGCTCG
>JAQGHW010000937.1 GCA_028291505.1 Rhodopila sp.
GCGGCCGACCTGCCAGCTTGTCTTCGTCGTCAGCCATTTGCTGGTGGGGTAGCAGAACGAACGGCCATGTTCGGGATGATGGACATCGGCGAAGGATTTGCGTTGGATCCAGTGCTCGTCCAGCGCATTTTCATGCGGCTTGCGGATCGGCGCCCACAGCAGACCGGCCTCCTGCGCCTCCAGCCACGGCATGTCGTGGTAGGTCCAGGCGCGAGCGAAGCGTTGCACCACATCGATCATATGGGCCTTGGATTCATCGCTGGCGGTAGATCCGGGGACGGCGCGGGCTTTCAGGTCGGCGTCCGGCGGCGGCGGTTGCAGATCGGCCTGCATACCGTATTTTGACAGTAATGGTACCAAGGCCTTCAGGTCCCGGGCACCCATGCCGTGAGAAATGTACCAGCGCCCATCCTTGGTGTGCATGATGCTGGGCGAATGATTTGGCGTCTCCAGCGCATGCCGGCAGGTCAGCCGCCACAGCGGGACGCGGCGCATTACCCAGTGCATGATGTCGAGTTCTGGGTTCTTTGACACCGCCTCGTGCACTGCGACCGAAACGTCCTGGCCCTGGCCATTGCGATGGCGGGCGATCAGTGCCGCGATGATGCCGGTGGCGAGCTGCTCGCCGGCGATGTGGTAGGCGTGCCAGACCTGGGGTGCGATCGGAGACTCATCGTAATTCAGGTTCGGGTCCGGATCATAACCGCAATTCATCATCACGCCGCCGAGGGCGAGATGGATCAGGTCCGAAGCCTTGAAGTCTGCCCAGGGACCGTCATCGCCGAATGGGGTCATGCGGGCGGTGATCAATGCCGGAAAGCGGGCGTTCAGGGCGTCCCGGTCCAGGTTCAGCGCCGTGTTCAGGGCGCCGCAGGAAGAATCCAGCAGGATGTCGGCGCCTTCGAGCAGCCGCAGCAGTTCGTCCGGATGCGACTGAATGTCCAGCGCGACGGATTTCTTGTTGCGGTTGTAGTTCCAGAAAAACAACGAGCGTTCGGGTCCCGGCTCGTCATTCAGGAACGGGCCGATGCGGCGGGTGGCATTACCTTCGGGCGGCTCGATCTTGATCACCTCACAGCCGAGACCGGCAAGTAACAGGCCGGTATACTCGGCTCGTTCATCTGCGATCTCTATCACGCGCAGGCCGGCCAGCATGCCTGGGCCGGCGTCGCCGATCATCTCGCCCGGACCGGGGGATGGTTTGCCGGGGGATGGTTTGCCGGGGGATTGTTCGTTCATTGCTTGTTTCCTCCTGCGCGCATCGGATCAGGGGCGTGTGCGCGCCAGCATCTCCAGCAGGATTGCATTCACCGTGCCGGCCGATTCGTAGGCGGCCCAGTGGCCGGTTTTGGGGATCAGCCGGATGTCGGCGTCCGGGCAATGGGCGCGCAAAGTCGCCACGCGTTCGGGCCCCTTCGGATTGGCGGGAGCGTCAAATTCGCCCCACATGCCGTTCAGCGGGGACTGCAACTGGTCGATGGCCTTCATGATGGCGCCGCTGCGGGAGATTGCCGGGGTGCGCAGGCGTGACCGGATCGTGTTCCAGTCCTGGATCTCGATGGACAGGTCGTCGATCTTCGCCGGGTCCGCGATCATCAGGCGGTTGAGGTTGGTGCGGTGCGTATCGCGACGCTCCTGCCCTTCCAGGTGACGCACCTTTTCCAGTTTGACCGCGGAGCCGACGGCGCCGACACCGGACGACCCGATGATGGTGACGGAGCGGACCCGTTTGCCGCGCAGGGCGCCGACGCAGGCAGCCATGGTGCCGCCGAAGGAGAAGCCGACGACATCGAAGGATGTTTCGACGCCGACAATGGCATCGATCCCGTTCGCGACGATCGTGGCTATGGCAAACGCGTCGTCGCCGTCGGGCGGGAAGTCGGACTCGCCTAGGCCGGGCAGGTCGGGGGCAAGGACGCGATAGGTTGGAACCAGGGCGGGGATGGTGCGGATCCAGTGGCGCCAGGAGCCGGCGCCACCGTGAAACAGGACGACGATGGGGGCGGTGCCGCCGGATTGGTCCCAGAGGTGCCAGATCATCTTGCCGTCGCCGCAAGGGGTCTCGTTCCGGGTGGCCTGCTGCAGGATGCGGTCCAGGACGGTTTGTGGGTCTTCGGTCAACTGGTCGTTCATCCTCGGCAGGTCCTTTGGTTCGGGTCGCGGGCAGTTTAGGGACAGGCTGCGCTTGGCGCCAAATCGTGATTGTCGGTCAGTCGGTTGGACGGGACGTCAGCGCCATCGGTCCCGTGGTATTTTTGACTGATGAACGGCGTGCCCCGCGAGACAGCGGCAGCGGGCCAGCCTCGATCACTGGCCTTTCGGTCGGATCGATGTAGCGCCACCGACATTTCGTTTATTGACATCAAAGCGATGAAATCGTAATGGTGCTTATTAGCAACAAATATGCCTTGGGCTGGATAGGCGGCGCCTAGCGTGCTTGTGTGGACACAGCGTGGGACGCCGTGGCGATACCGTCAAGTGCGACTGGCTGGGACGAAAGGGGCACATGACGATCGTTTTCATCGGCGACATCCACCAGATGTGGGACAAGGTCGAGCGCGGTCTGTCGCGACTGGATACGCTGCCGAAAGCCGCGGTGATCCTGGGCGACGTGCAGTGCGACAGGCCACTGGATGTAGTGGCTGCTCCGTTGCTGTCGCGCGGTATCGCCGTGCACTGGATCTTCGGCAATCACGATAACGACGGCGGTCCGGGGATGTGGCATTTCCTGACTGGCGCGGACCACAATCCGATTACCGCCGAACGATCGTTGCACGCCCGCATCACGGTGGTCGAAGACGTGCGGATTGCCGGGCTCGGCGGAACGTTCCGCCCCCGGATATGGGAGCCCCCCGCCCTGCCTCGTTTGCACGGACGTGCGGAACTGCCGGAAGATGTGCGGCAGATGGGGCGCGGCTGGCGTCCCGAACATATCGACGCGCTGGTGCACTCATTGGGGACCACTGCGATCTGGCCGGAGGACTATGATTATCTGGCGGGTCAGCAGGCGGACATCCTTGTCACCCACGAAGCACCGAGCAGCCATCCGGCCGGCAGTGCCTCGCTGGATGCCCTGGCGCGGGCCATGGGGGTTCGGTTGATCGTGCACGGGCATCATCATGTGAATTATCTGGCGACGGCGGAGGATGGCTTGCAGGCGCTGGGCGTCGCTGCTGCCTGGGGCGCAACGGAGACTGGGGCTGTGCTGTGGGAGGGCGAGGCACCGCGGCATCTGACGGCATCGCCGACGGGGTGGCGGCGGTAAAGGATCTGGGAATTTTAGTCGCCTATACCCGACACAGGCAGCTCTCGCGGGTAATCTGCGGCGGGGACAAATAACCTTTTCGAAGGCAAATCGGTCCCCGCCTAAAGACCCCTCAGCGGTGGCATCAAGTCCGCCGGGTCAAGACCGAGTTCGTAAATCCCCACATTCCACAGACAAAAATCCGCCGGAGGGGGTTGGATTTCCGCCAGCGCACCATCCCGGAACAGTTGTTCCAGTCTCGATCCCTTGAAGATTCCATGCGCGCCGCCCAACGTCAGCGCCGTCCGCGTAATACTGCTCACCGCCTCCCCCACCAGATACTTCGCTCGGTATAGCGCGGCGGTCGTTTCGGGCGTGGCACCCTGCGTATCACTTAGCCAAGCGGAATGATAGGTGCAAAACCGAGCGGCTTCGAGGGAGGCACTCATGGTGGCGATGTGGCGGCGGACGTCGGGGTGACAGGCAAGCGGTTGCGCATAACCTTGCGGCTGACGGTGCTTTACCACTCTGCGAATTTCGTCGTACGCCGCCACCGCGAGCCCGAGGTAGACGGCGGTGTAGGATCCCCAGAACCAGTTCAGGAACGCCAGTCGGAACGGCCTGGTATCGTCAGACCGATACAGGACCGCGCTGTCCGGCACGCGGCAGTCATCCAGCACCAGCGAGTCGCTGCGGGTCGCCCGCATCCCCAGCGTGTCCCAGTTGGCATTGACACTGCGTCCCGGCGCGCCGCGCGGCACCAGCAGCAGCATCCCGGCCGTCGGGCTGGTCGCATCCTCTGGATACGCCATCACCAACACATAATCGGTGGCTTCCAGCATGGACGCGAACATCTTCCGCCCGGTGATGCTGTATCCACCCTCGACCGGACGCGCGCGCACGGTCAGCGGCCGCTCGCCCATCAACGATGTGGTCCCCGGCTCGGAGAAATTGCCGCCGATCATCTTGCCCCGACGGACGACCAGATCGGCAACGTATTGCTTTGCTTCCGGCGTGACCTCGGGGCTTTGCATCAGCGGCATCACCACCGAGGCGTGCATGTTGAACGCCAGCGCCGTGGCGGGACAGCCCTGCCCTAACGCCTCATAAGCCAGTGTATGACTGAGAAAATCGAATCCCAGCCCGCCGAAGGATCGCGCGATCGTCAGTGCCAGGAAGCCCTCGGCGCGTAGGCGATCGTAATTCTCGACCGGGTGGGACGCGTCACGGTCGTGCGCGTCGGAGCGGGTGGCAAAATCGGCGGCCAGATCCAGACAGCGCTGCCGCAGGCGTTCCTGTTCCTCGGTGATCCGGAAATCCACGGCGGGCCCTCCTCGGGAGGACCCAGCTTAACGCGGATTGTGCCGCCGTATAGACGGCTTTTCAGGACAACCCGACGACCTCGGCCAGCGCTTCAAGCTGCTCGACATGGCGAGAGACAGGGTTCAGCAGCAGGTGGTTGGCGCCCATCGCGACCATCGCCTCCAGCCGTTCGCGCACTTGTTCCGGTGTGCCGTGGATGCCCGACGCGTCGGTGCCGGCGGGGTTATGATACACCTCAGTATACCAACGATGCAGTTCAGCTCGGGCGACTTCGGGCTTTTCGTCGACGGAGATGAATATTCGTTTCGAAATCGGGAAGGCGCCCGGATCGCGGCCCGCCTTCTCCAGCGCCTCACGCAGCAGCGGAACGGCGCGGCGGAAGTCCTCGATGCTTGACCCGCCTGCCCCCATCCAGCCGTCGGCGATCCCGGCCGCGCGGCGAATGGCGTCGGGATGTCCGACGCCCATCCAGATCGGCAACG
>JAQGHW010000953.1 GCA_028291505.1 Rhodopila sp.
CGGCTCGACGTCGACGCCGAACAGGTTGATTTCCATGTATCTCACATCGGCACCTTCGCATCGAAATGGGTGGCATCAATCCTCCGTTCTCGCTCAGCCTCGCCGTGGCACCACGAAAGCGGCTGGGCAAGGGGGCTTTCCGCACGATGCCCAAAGTCACCGAGATGGTGTTTGTCTGGCCCCCCTGCGTCGCACGGTGTCCGCGTCCCCACAGATCCGTTGAAGAGCTTTTCCGCACCCATAGGCTGGACAAGGGCGGTCACCGCCTTAGCTGCCGCACTGCCAGCCGTCGCCCTACCCCACTCGGTCTGTGCATAACGAAAGTCTCAAACGGGGAAGTCGATCTGCGCCGCGGTGCAATCAAATCCGGCGATCCCGTAGACGATCTCTGCCTCCAGTAGGCTTGCAAGGTCATGGCCGATCGGGTTACCTCCGTGAGGAATAGACACAAGCTGGTTTCTGCCGCTGTTTTTGACCATTAATCGCGCTCGCGAGGGCGAAACGTGCGCGAGCTGGACTTCGAGGTGTCCGTCATCCTGCCCACAAAAAGGATTTAGGAGGACATCGGAAAGAATGCCGACAAGTACAAGAGCGAGTGCGCGTCGTTTGAAGGCAGCTAACTGGAGTGGCTCGATGTTGGTCGCGATCCTGATGTGGCCGACGACGGGGCCAAACAGTTCGACAAAGTTACGTACTATGCTGCGGAGTAGCGCCGAACAGGGCAGGCGTTCGTTGTCGTTCACGATAACAAGCTCGCGAATCGCCGCAGCCAGACAGGACGCGACTTTATAATCCAACTCACATCGCATTGGGACGTCGCGTGCCATCCTCAATTTCGACATCAGCAATGCGGTTAGTTGTACCGTGACGTAGGTGCGATGAACCATCTCGTCCGCCCAAAGCGGCCATAGAACCGGACGCCCTCCCCACGCTGCCGGACCAATCGGTTCAAGCAGTCGGAAAAGCATTTCAGTACGGTACGCCGCGACTAAATCTCGGCGATCGTCGCATCCAATGGCCTTCGATAAGCCGCTCGCGGAATCTCTTGAATTTGGCTCCCGGTCGGCTCCTTCTGTTCCCTCCCCCATCGGCATGGTTGGGAGGCCCAGAAATCTCGTCGCGGTTCGATCATCGGAATCGTCACTCCCAGCCCCTTCTGGCAAATTCAGGGAGCCTTCAGGGCGGTTACGGTTGGCGTTCCTGGCGACGAAATCGAGCACCGTCTGTTCACTATTGATAAGCTGCCACGACGAATAGTACTCTGACGAGAGTGGTATTAAATCAATCATTGCGTCGCTCGCCCTGTTCACCCGTTCGCCTTCGACGAAGAACCTGGTCGGCTTCGTAATCTTGCGTCCATATTCATCCATAGCCGCGCTCCCTGAGTGCAATGATATTAGCCAAGGCCTTGACTATTGTTGGACATGAAAATCCAAGGTTATTGTATTCCAGGTTGATACCATCACGGGTGCTTCATAAAGGAGGGCTCTCCGAATCTGGTATATCGGGACGCCGCGGATTCTGCTGCTGCTTGATGTAATAAACCGCATCTTGCATCGTGACGATCGTCTCCGCCGCATCGTCTGGAATCACGACATCGAACGCTTCCTCCAAGGCCATGACCAGTTCTATTGTATCGATGCTATCGGCCTCCAGGTCATAAAAGAACGATGTCACAAGCGTCACCTTGCTCCGGTCGATCTCATAGTAGTCTGCAACAATTGACCGGATCTGCTCGAATGTATCATCAACCATCAGACCCCCACACAGGGCAATCCGTTCCGGGCGCGGCTGGGCCGGATCGGCACCGGATCGGAAGCCATCGTTCGCGTCCGCCCCGGACCATGTCGAAGGTCAGGACACCCTCTCGGCCCGATAGCCGAATTCGCAAATTGATCCGCGACGGTCTTCATACTCTCGCTCCTGCTCTGGGGCGCCGCATCGGTGTCTTACGGTGCCCTGCAAGAGGAAGAGGCCGATGATCGACAACATCGTAGCCTCCGCCGGATGCTTACGCGACATGCACCCGATGACCATTGCTGAGCCTGGATCGACAGTAATGGTAACCGCCGGCCTAAGCCATCGCACCTGCGTAGTTTCCAGGTGAACTTTCGGGGGGGATCAGATGGCGGAAGGGATAAACCGACTATACTTGGGTATGATTGCTATGCCTTCGGTACGAAATTGCCAAGTTTATCAGCAACACCCAATGACTTCCCGTTCGCGCAGTGTCAAGGGTGGTAACATACTTGAAGGCCTGCAATAACGGCCGCATCGCGGCGCCAGACGCGGCTCTGCTCGATCGCCAGCAGGATCGCATCGAGTAGGTCCTGGGCTGGGAAAGATTTAGAAAGAAACTTAACGGCTCCGGCTTTCATTGCCGCACGGACACGGGAATGTTGCCGTATCCGGTGATAAAAATGACCGGACGATCAATATGCGACTTGTTCACCAAGGTCCCGGTCCCGCAACGATGTGTTGGCCAGATCGAAGCGCAGTAAGACGACATCCTCGACGCTACCTGGCTCACTAGTGGTCCGATCCCGACGCTTGACTCCCAGGCGTTGGGTGAATCGGCCCACCAAATCAAAGGCTAGTGGATAAATATGACGGTTCTTTCCGTCAGATTTCATCCACTAGCAGTCCGATTAGTAACCCGGCGCCGCTGGGTCCAGAGCGAGCGACTGAGCGAGCCGGCTTACGGCCTTGGCAAGCCCAATGCAATGTCGCTGGGTCGCAGATCCCTAACACCTGTATCTAATGCCTCCCTTCCCGAATGACAGCCAATCTTTCCAGAGGTCCAATAGATTGAGCCATTCGGACGCGCTACTTTTTTGTCGTTCCTCCCCCGCCGGCACCCTTCCCGTGTGCCGGCCAACCTCAGCCCCCGCCGCAGCCGGCGGGGTCTTTTTTGGCATCTATAGCGCGAAGGAGTCGTTCCCCTGAACGGCTATGCTACGGTGAACGGGAATTGTCCTCGTCGCTCTTGCTGGATGGCTTGGTCAGATAGCCAACGACGCCGGCCTCGAACCCCCACGCCCATTCGCTGTCCTCCGGGTGGGCGGCTGGTGACCGACGTCAGGCGGAGCTTGCGCTTTCGGCGTGATCTTTGCGGTTTCAGAGTTGCCTATGAGCGATTCGAGGAAGGTCTTGCGTATCCATCGAGGTTGCCATCGACGGTCGCGTGACGCTTAAATCGAACACGGCTCGTATTCGCGCCTAGATCATCGCCAACCCAAGCGCCATCCAGCATCCGGAATGCCACATCATAAGCAATAAGCAACAAAACCACGGGAGGCCATATGGAGACCATCGAACAAAGGACCATGCGTAAGGTGGTCCGTCACCTCATTCCCCTCTCTATCGTCTGCTACTTCATAAACTACCTCGACCGCGTTAACCTGAGCTTCGCCGCCCTCGAGATGAACAAGGACCTCGGCTTCACCGCCACCGTCTATGGCTTCGGCGCCGGCGTCTTCTTCGTCGCCTATTTCCTCCTGGAAACCCCGTCCAATCTTATTCTGGTCAAGGTCGGCGCCAGACGCTGGATCGCGCGCATCATGTTCACCTGGGGCCTGCTGTCCGGCGCAATGGCATTCATCCAGGGCGAAACCAGCTTCTATGTCTTGAGGTTCCTGCTGGGGGCCGCCGAGGCCGGCTTCTTCCCGGGCATGCTGTTTTACCTGTCGCTGTTTTTCCCCGCCGCCTATCGCGGCCGCATGGTCGGCACCTTCATGGTCGCCACCGCGTTTTCTGCCGTCTTCGGGGCTCCCGTCTCCAGCATGATCCTTTACATGGATCACTTCGCGGGCCTGAAAGGCTGGCAGTGGGTTTTCCTGACTGAAGCCATTCCAGCCCTCATCCTCTCGGTATTCATCCTTGTCTTTCTCAAAGATTCGCCAGCAGAGGCGACGTGGCTGGACGATGATGAACGCGCCTGGCTCGTCAACCGCCAGGCGGCCGAACGCCGGCAGCGGGAGGCCGTCCACAACCTGTCAGTGCTTCAGGTTCTCAAGAATCCCCGCGTCGTGGCCCTCGGCGTGGCCGGTTTTGGCATCGCCTATTCAACCTATGGCATCGTCTATTTTCTGCCGCAGATCGTAAAGAACTTCGGCCTCACCAACATGCAGACCGGTTTCATCAGCGCCATACCGTTCCTGGTCGCGGCAATCGGCATGATCTGGTACGGAAGGCGATCCGACCGCCTGATGGAGCGCAGAAGTCACTGCGCCGTTGCCTTCATCATCTGCGCAGTCGGGTTGGTTGCGACGGCCTTGCTGCCCTGGCCCACGCTTCGTCTGGTCACCTTGTGCGTCGCCGCCTTCGGGGCATGGTCAACCTTGCCGGTGTTCTGGGCGATGCCCACTGCCTTCCTGTCGGGTGCGGCGGCTGCAGCCGGGGTTGCCTACATCAACTCGATCGCCAACATCGCCGGCTTCGTCGGTCCCTTCATCATGGGCTGGATCAAGGACGCGACTGGAAGCTTCGACGGCGGGTTGCTGGTTATCGCGTGCGTCTGTCTCGGCGCAGCCATTGCCATTCTCTGCACCTCGCATGACACGGTGCTGGAACAATCGCCGGACGTGGAGGGGGCCGCATCCTTGCTCGTGCCCGCACGGGCCGTGCCCCATCCCGGGGAGTAGGACACCACCCATCCCCGGGATCGGTGAGCTCACTCCGCCGGCGCGACCGCGCGGGCACCGACACGGCGCGGGATATGCAATCCCACCGCGGCAATGATCGCACTGATGCCGGTGAAGACCGCCAGCCCATACAGCCCGCCGGCGTAGCTACCGGTCGTGTCCTTCAGCCAGCCCACCACCGCCGGGCCGACCGCGCCGCCAATATTGCCGAAGGCGTTGATGAAGGCGATCCCTCCTGCGGCCGCCGCCCCAGTCAGGATCATGGTCGGCATGGCCCAGAATGGTCCCTTCGTGCCGTAGAACCCAGCCGTGGCGAGGCACATGCCGGCCAGCGACCACCAGGTGCCCATCGTCGCGCCCGCGATCGCAAGCCCCGCCGTCGCCATCAGACAAGTGCCGAACAGCAGCCAGCGGCGATCGCCAATCCGGTCCGACAGCCAGCCGAACAGAATCATCGACACCGCTCCGCAGACATAGGCCAGGCTGGTGGCATAACCGATGTTCATGGTCGAGGCACCCAACGACCGGATGATCTGCGGAATGAACAGCAGCAGTCCCAGGCTCGCGGTCACGATGCCGAGGTAGTTGAACGACAGCAACAAGACCTTCGCGTTCGTCATCCCCCGAAGCACGCTATAGGTGCCCCCGGCCTCGACCGCTCGGCGTTCCGACTGAAGCGTGTTGCTAAGCCAGTCGCGTTCCGGCGCCGGCAGCCATTTGGCGGTCGCCGGCCGGTCGGTCATCGCGACCAGCACGAAGATGCCGACGATGACCGTTGGCGCAGCTTCCAGTATATAGATCCACTGCCAGCCCTTGACGCCCAGCACCCCGTCCATGCCCAGAATAGCGGTGGAAATCGGGGCACCGAGCGCGACGGAAACGGGCAGTGCGAGGGTGAACAAGCCGATGATCCGGCCACGATGGGCATCGGGAAACCAGTAGGTGAACAGCAGCAGCGTGCCGGGAAACAGGCCGGCTTCACCGGCGCCCAGAAGGAAGCGGACCAGTAGGAAACTGTTCGGTCCGATCACCGCGGCGGTCGCCGCCGAGATGATGCCCCAACTCACCATGATGCGCGCCAGCCATAGCCGGGCGCCGACCTTGTCCATGACCAGATTGCTGGGAACTTCGAACAGCACGTAGCCGATATAGAAGGCCGTCGAACTGAAGCCGTAGGTGGCCGCGGTCAGGCCGATATCCTTGTTCATCGTCAGTGCCGCGAAGCTGACGTTGATGCGGTCGATGTAGCAAAGGAAATACATCAGCATCGTCAGTGGCAGCAGGCGCAAATACACCTTCCGCATAGCTGCTTTCTCGATGGCGCTATCCATGAATAACCTCCCAGCACGCCTTTACGGCTTTGACGGTCGCCGGCTTTTCCCGCTGGCTGACTCTGCGTCGAGTTTTGACCTCCTGGCCGGTTCTTGCAACCGTCTTGCGCGGAGACCTTGGCCATGGCCCCCGAGAGCGCCAGCCTTGCAACCTGTCAGAGCGCACTGCAGTCGGCGGGTTACCGCGACAATGCCGCTGGTCCGCATGTTGGGGCTGGGACGCCCGAGCTATGTCCGCATCCTCTGACCCCAAACCGGGGTTGGGGTCATTGCGTATACAATTCTGATCCACGCACCACGCGGGCCCGCGTCCCGGCTCACTTGTAGAAGACGTACTCGGCAGTGTAGGGGACGCGCTGTTCGGCACCAGGTTCCGAACAAGCGCTGCTTTGTACAACTCCGCCGGTTGTCTTAATCCGTTGGACGAAGCGCGCGCCGGCGAGCACGCCTTGGCCCGACGACTCGGCGGATAGCAGCAGCCAGGAAATGGCGCCAGCGGTAGGAGCGGGGACAATCTCCATCACCTTGCCGATTGCCTTGGAGCCGTCGATCGCTTCCCAGGTCGGGCCGGCGTAATGTTTGGCGAAGATCGCGCCGTTCGCGTCGACGAGTTGTGCCTCCGGCGCCTTCAGCCTCCATTCAGTCGCCGTGCCATGGGCAGTGCACGTATAGATTTGCACGCCCCTAGCCGTATAGGCGCCGAGCGCCGTCACCCCTGCCGGTGGCGTCAGCTTGGCCGGGACGTCCTGCGCCATCGATGTGCCGGCCAAAAGCACTGCGGACACAAGGAGCGCCACACGGTAGTCAAAAACTTTCCAGGCGGTCATGACTCTGTCACCTCAAGTTCGCTCCCATGTCGCATTTCGGCCGTCGCTGCCGGGCAACCATTGACCCGATGCCGCCGTTGCAGATCACATATGAGAGCACCTGGACGGAATCAAAAGCCGATGCAACCTGATTGTTCGTCTCCTTTGTCTGAGATCACTCGCGACCTCATTCTGGAACATCGATGCCGTCGGGGACCGTCCACACCAACAGCATTGGCCACACCAATCGCTTGATGGCCCGATGGTCCTGCTCGACGATGTTGTTGAGGTATTTGATCTGACGGATCTCGATGCCTGCCTCATGTTTGGCATTGTGGCTTTCAATCGCCGCCGTATTGGCGCCGCTCTTGTCGATCGTGATCGTCTCAGGCGTTCCATTCCAGCCGATCGTCTTGCGCAAGAACCGCAGCGCGGCTTTGCGATCCCGTTTGGCGGTCAGCAGGAAATCCACCGTGACGCCGGCTTACCGGCACAGGACCGGCACGATACCCGCTTCATCTTCCATCAGTCGCATCCAATGTCTTAAGTCATAGTCTATCATATATTTATTTTACCATCTAATGCGACTGTAATATCCTAGAAACAAATTTAAAGGTTTTGTTACAAACTGGTTCCTTGACAATCCCCCCGGTTCTGCAACCGAATGGGCGGGCTACCAGGGGGAAACTGTAACAATGAAACAAATAAGGGGGGCACGTCCCGGTGACGTGCTGATGTCTGTCTGCATGGGCACAATTTTGACGATATTTGCGGGAACTTTTACATCCGCACGTGCCCAATCAGATCCGAGCGGTCTGCCGCAACCGCTGCCAATTGCGCAACCGTATCCTTCTCCCCCGCCTGCTGCCACACCACCGCAAACCTCGCCATTGTCGCAAATCACGATGCTCGGCAAAACCCTCCAGGATGCGGGTGTTTATCTGCAACTCGGCTACACCCTTGACCTGAATTCTCTGGTCTCGGGCGGTTTCAAGACAGGCACGATGCCAACCGGCGAACTGTTCTTCGGGACTGTGCTCGATCTGCAAAAAATCCTCGGCATTCCAGAAGGATCGTTTCATATCACTTTTGATGAGCGATCCGGCTTCAGCCTGAACGGGAACGTGGGGACGCAAGGTCCGTTGGAAGCCAACTCCGGTCCCACGCGCGCAATCCGACTCTCGGAACTATACTACGAGCAAGGTTTTTACCACGATCGGATCGATATCCGCGTCGGTCGGACAAGCCCGACGACGGATTTCGCAACCTCCGATATCGCGTGCGAGTTCGTTGCTTCGATCATTTGCGCCCAGCCGGGAACCTGGTACTTTAGCAATGGTAACAATGCGTATCCGTCGTCATCGTGGGGTGGTTTCCTCAACATCGCGGCAACCCCGCACGTCTATTTCCGGGCCGGCGCGTTTGACGACGATCCGAGCCAGAGCCTTCCCAATCAAAATGGCTTCAACTTCAATGTGAAGGGATCAACCGGCGTCTTTGTGCCGGCGGAACTCGGCTATCAAACCAACTTCAGCAATGCCCGCTATCCGGCGAAATATGACGTCGGTGGCTATTGGGATGACGCTGATTATACGACGCCGCAGGGCATCCCGATGCACGGTCGCACGGCGGTCTATGCGCAGGCCGAACAAACTGTGTGGCGGCCTGACCCAGACACCAACCAAAGCCTCACCGTGTTCGGCGGCGGCATCTGGTATAACGGCGGGGCGCCGTATTGGAGTCAGATTTATGGTGGCGTGTACGATCGCGCCCCGTTCACCGCGCGGCCCGATGATACGATCGGGGTCATCGGCTCGTACTATGCCAACAATTCCTCCGAGAGGCCAAACAAGCCGAGCCAATGGATTTTTGAGGTGAACTACGGCTTCCAGGTGGCGGCTGGGGTCACCGTCAAGCCGTATACACAGTATGTCATCGCACCCAACAACCTGGGCGCCCCAGTGGGTTCCCCGGAGCCGTCTGATGCGTGGGTCGTCGGGCTACAGGTCTCGATCGACCTTGCGCATTTCCTGGGATTCCCAAAATTCGTTCCGTTTTGATCGAGCAAAAGCCGGAGCAATCTGCTCCGGCTCTTTCATGTGTGACTAGCTGCCGTTGGCTGGCTTGGTATCGTCGTTGGAGGTGTGTTCCGGCGCCTGATCATCCTTGGCATGCCCGAAAATCTTGGAAAACACGGTGCCATTCTCATATTGAGCGGTGGGGAACGCGTGGGAGCCGTACTCGGGCGTGGTCATCCCCGGCGGCAAGCCCTGCGCAAAGGCCGGGCCAGCGAGAGTCAGCACCGCAGCCGTGGCAATCAACAATTTCTTCATTTGCGGAATCTCTCTGGATGCCGAACGCAATTGTTCAACCTGTTGAACCCACATATGTGGAGGATACCGCTCGAATGTAATGCTGCATCGCAGCATAAGAGCTATGCGCCAAGTGATGAAGTTGCCGTGCCATTTGGGGGTGCGGACGCAAAAAAAGGCTGGCGCTTGCACCAGCCTGTCTCTCAGTCGTGCCGAGGCTTATTGCTGTTTTTGCGCCGAGTTAGCACCGCCGTATTGCGGATTGGCCATTGACGATGGCAGTCCTTGAGTTGACTGCTTTCTTGCATCATCGCTGCCATATTGTGGATTCGCCATCGATTGCGGAAGCCCCTGGGTCGGCTGCTTCGACGGCTGAGTGGTCTTCGCGTCGCTGTTACCGGTGTTCGGGGTTTGAGCGAGCGCGGGGATCGCGCAGATCGCAGCGACAGCCACGACCGCTGCGAGACGTGACATCCTCATTGAAAGGCTCCTGACCGCTAATGCGCGGAAAGGCTACACCCCTTCCTGGCTGCGGTGCAACCATGACTTCTCTTAATAACGGATAGACAAACTTGCCAATTACCCAAAGATCACCTTCGATCTTGATGGAACGCTGATCGATGGAGCATCCCCGTTGCAGCAGCCCTTTGGCGGTCGGCGGGACCTTGGTCCGCCCCGCTTGCGGGGCGCCGCGCGAGGTCTTGAACGGAAATCCCTCGGCCGCAGTCGGGTAGGTCGAGAAGAACATGTCCATCTCGCGCCGGATACAATCTCGCTCACAAGGCGTGATCCCCCCTCTGAAAGCGGGGGCGGCACCGTCGTTAGATATTTGAACTATCCGTGTTTTGCCAAGCGCCATAGTTGCGCTTATCGCGCAGTGTGCAATCATTCGGCTTCAATTTAGTCATTGGCCGTTCGGCGGGGGCTTCAACGCAAACACAAGGTCATGGTTCGCGCGGCAGCTTGTGCGTAAGCCTGCCGGAGGCCGAGGTTTGCGTCCGACCGGTTCCGTGGCCGCTGACGTTTCCGCCCTCCAGGGGCCCCCGTTTCATGCGCCGTCTTTTGCTCCACTGGCCTGCTCTCCTCGCGTTGTTCGGGCTCACCGCGGCTGCCCCGCCACCGAATTGGCTGGCCGGGCAGAGTGCCCTGTGCCGTACGGCGATCGCCGCAGCAGAGACCAAGTACCAGCTGCCGCCGAACCTGCTCGGCAGCATCGCCAAGGTGGAAAGCGGCCGGCCGATCGCGTCTCTCGGGCAGGTGGAACCCTGGCCCTGGACGATCGATGCCGACGGCCAAGGGCTGTTCCTCGACAGCCGGGCGGCGGCGGTCGCCTGGGCGCAGCAAGGATTGAAACGTGGCGTCCAGTTCATGGATATCGGCTGCATGCAGGTCGACTGGCAACTGCACCCTGGCGGCTTCAAGTCGCTGGATCAGGCGTTCGACCCGATGGCCAATGTTGACTATGCAGCCCGCTATCTCAGGTCATTATACGACGAGGCGCACGGCGATTGGAACGTCGCGGTCGGCCGGTATCATTCGCACACCGTCGACCTGGCGGAGGACTACCGCTATCGCGTCGCGGCGGTGGGCGCTGGAATTCTGACCGGCATAGGCGGCCCCAAACCGCTTTTCGAGCGCATCATCCGTCAGGGCGCCATTCGGATGGCGATGGCCGGCGGCGGCGTCCTCGTGATCAACGTCCACCGCCAACCTCGGGCCCGACCCGGAAAAGCGTTGAGCCGCTGCCAGGTTGCGCGCGAACTAGCGCCGCTATTGTCGTCACGCGTGCGCGACTGCAACCAGTAATACCAGCAACCCAAAGGGCCTAAGGGATTCGCACATCTCATTTCGGGGTTGGCGCGAGCATGCGTCCTGCGTGAATGGCATGGAAGCGCTGCATGCCTCGATGCGTGGTGATTGACACCTCGTTGTTCGCCAACCAACTGCTCCAGAGCAGTAAGCTTGCCCAACAACATGACCACCAGTTCCCGCAACTGGGCAGACGACAGGCCATCAAGGTTTTCCGGTGGGCTCACACATAACTTGAATCCGAGTCGCCCGCGTCGCGGCAAGCAAATAATGCACCCATGCCCGGGGTTTTGCCCCTC
>JAQGHW010000954.1 GCA_028291505.1 Rhodopila sp.
GCAGGGGTTGCTTTTGACGCTACGCGATCGTTTGGGCGATCAAGGCTCGCACCGTCCGGAACGGGAGCGACGCAAGAATGAACACGGATACCTGGTTTGGGGGCTCTACGGCGCTGCTTGGTTCATCCAGTTTTGTTTCTGCGGCGAATGCTTGATTTCTGAACCGGCTCGATGTCTCACGCCTGGTCAAGGGTCCGCGCTGCTTGCCGCGGTCAACCTTGGCACAGTCCCATTGCCGAACGTCAGAGTGCGCTCGGTGAGCCAAGTACCGGGCGGCGTGTCCTGGTTCCCAGTGTGCGTTCCAAGGCGTCGCCTACCTGCAGGACCAGCGCGTCCTCAAACGGCCGGCCGCCGATCTGCAATGCCAGGGGCAGGCCGGTTGCGCTGAAGCCGTTGCAGATCGACAGGGCCGGGCTGCCGGTTACGTTGAAGGCGCGATTGAAGAACGGCTGGAATCCGGATGCCATCGAGTCCTCGCCGATCGGCCGGGCCGGGCAGCGGGCTGTCGGGAAGATCACTACGTCGACGGTTTTCATGACCTCGGCGAATTCCGCTACCAGGCGGGTTCGTTCCCGTTGCGCATTGATATAGTCGGCGGCCAGAATGAATGCGCCGGCCATCAGGCGATGGCGTCCGAACGCGCCATACAGTTCGGGGGTCGTGCGCAGGTGGTGTTGGTGGATCGCGTAGGCTTCGCTGCGGGAGATCAGGCTGCCGCAATCGGCGTACGACCCGAATGGGGATAGCGTCACGTCGCTGACCATTGCGCCGAGGTCGCGCAAGGCGATGACACTCGTTTCCAGCGCCGCGATCGTTTCGGGGTCGGTGATCAGGTTCCGTTCGAAGAAATGCCGCACCACGCCGATACGCAGGCCGGACAGGGATTTGCCGAGGCCGACGGTGTAACTGACCGGCGGGACGGTGGCGCTGCCGGCGTCCATTGGATCGTGGCAGGCCAGGACCTGCATCATCAGTGCGCAATCCTCGCTGGTCCAGCACATCGGGCCGGCGTGATCCAGCGAGAATGACAACGGCAGGATGCCGCGCCGGCTCAGCAGGCCGTATGTCGGTTTGTGCCCGGCGATGCCACACCAGGCGGCGGGCCCTCGGATCGATCCGCCGGTGTCGCTGCCCATCGCACCCATGCACAATCCGGCGGCGACCGCGACGCCCGATCCGGACGAGGATCCCGACGGATCCAGCGACACGTCCCACGGGTTGCGCGCCGGTGGCCAGGGCAGGTCGAAGGACGATCCGCCGATCGCGAACTCCCAAGTCGCCAACTTGCTCGTTATGACGGCACCGGCATTGCGCAGCAGGCTTACGGTGAAGGCATCCGTGGTGGGGACGTGGTCCTTGAACAGCGCGGAATGACCGGTCGTGCGGATACCGGCGGTGTTGTAGATGTCCTTCAGGCCGATTGGGATGCCGTGCAGCGGCCCCTTCCATTTGCCGGCGGCGATCTCGGTTTCTGCCTTCGTGGCGTCAGCCAGTGCCTGTTCTTCCAGCAGGAGAAGATGGCTGTTGAGCGCCCCATCCAGCTGCTTCACCCGCGCGAGAAATGCCCGGGTCAGCTCAACCGGGGATAGCTTTCTGGCTTTTATCAGCGCGGATGCCTGCGCGATGGTCATAAAATGCAGGTCGGTCATAAACGATGCCTTCAACTTGCAGACGGTTGCCGGAAGCTAAGCAAGACCGATACCAGAGCCGTCAGCGACCTAATCACGTAAATGTAATCACCACTATTCCATCAACCATCCTCGGTCGCGGAGCAGGACCGGGGTCTGGATCTGCTCGTTCCGTTTCGCCTGCGGTAGCGCGAGCCACGATTTCAGGCGCTCCAGCACCCGCCGTGTCGGCAGGGCGAGTTGCAGGGCGAGCGCCTCAGTCATGCCGTAGAAGCGCAGCTCTTCCAGCTCACCGTCGCCACCGAGCTGGCCGCTTACGTGCTGTTCCTCCACCACCAGGAAGCGGGCGTTGAAGCGGATCGGCAGGCCGGGAGGCGTCACGGCGCGGGCGAGGTAATGGAGGGCGTCCAAGCGGGGCGGGGTGCCGAGCGAGAGGCCGGTTTCTTCTAGCAGCTCGCGTGCCGCGGCGGCGGCCAGGGCATGCGCGAGGGCGACGTTCGTGTTCTTGCGCAACGCTTTTTCGGTTGCCGGGGACAAGGGCGTGGCGAATGGCGCGGTCAGGTCGGCGCGATCGACGCGGCCGCCGGGGAACACTAGGCGGTTCGGCATGAATCGGTGTTTTGCCCCGCGCATGCCCATCAGCATGTGCGGTTCGTCGTTGTGGAACCGCAACACGATCAGGCTGGCGGCGTGTTTGGCGCGGACGGTCCGAATAGGTGGTTCGGCGATCAGCGGGGCGTCATCAGGCAAGGTCGAAACCCTTCGTCTTCAGCCAGGTCGAGAAGCCGAAACGTTCGGGGACCGAAAGCTGGCGGGCGGCGTTCTCGCTCCAGCCGACGCCGTCGCGCGGCGGGTAGACATCGTTGTTCTTCAGGCTGCCGGCGGCGACGGGGTCGCGGGCGTTCCGGCGCTGGTCGTAGGCGGCGACATCGGCCTGCAGCGCGCTGTCGTCGTAGCGTACTCGGTGGACGACGATCGATGGCGGCAGGCGCATGGAGACGGGGCGGCGGAAGACGGGCCAGCCGAG
>JAQGHW010000021.1 GCA_028291505.1 Rhodopila sp.
GGCAGGCTAGTACGCTCCGTAGACCGATTCCTAGCCCCCCGATTCGCTTATTTAGGCTCAGGCCCTAAGTCCGCCGATAACATGGCGTTAACGGCTGAGGCACCGTTGGCACAACGGGGCTCTTTGGCAACTGAAAGATCTCCGGGGGCCAGGGCTGGCCCGCACTCATGTGATGGCCGGGCGTGGCGCGACCACCCACGACTTTGCCGCGTGCGCGCACCGAGTTGGCGGCGACTGCTTTACCGCACTACATCGTCACTAGGTGGTATCAACACGCGATAATGGCCCTTCCCGCGTGTTGATATGCGTCCTTCCATAACCTCCTTCTTTCGGGGAATGTGCTACCGGATGGGATGATCGCGAACATACGGCCCGACCTCTTGCTCCTCCGCAAAAGACCGACACTACCCTCGGTTGAAGACTGCCGGCGGCAGCCGAACGGCGCCGTCATCTCCGGCATGATCACCGGAATCAGTGATCACGATCGGCTGGAACGCGCACTTCGGTGCCGCAGCTTACGAAGGAATGTGACCGGGCCGGGCGGTCAACCTGAGGAGTCTCTTCGATGCCGCCTTTGCCTCACCTCTTGCGGCAGCGCGCAGGGCGGCCAGTTCCGCGCTTGCAACTCTTTGATCCGGCGGAGATGGGCCGAGGCACTCCGGCAATCGCAGGCACTCAACTGCCCTGACGCGCTCCAACGCAGCCGCTTCCGCCTGTGTCGCTTCTGCCAGTCTTCGGGCTTTCGCTCTCGCCTTACGTTTGACCTGATACGCCCGCTGCAAGGCTTTCGACTCCTCCGGATGTCGCTCGCGCCAAGGCGCAGCCTTAGGTCGTGCTGCGGACAACGCAGCCAATACGGCTTCCAGTTCTTGCACACGCGCGACCGCGGCTTGGGCCAGATGGCGGGCGTCCTCGTGAGGGTGAGCAAGATATGGGGCCGTCGCCGCTTCGGCTTCCTCCTTCGCCGCGGCGATCTCCTCTGCCGCCTTCGCCTTGGCGCGCTGTTTGACCCTGAAGAGGCATTGATATTTTCGCATCCGAGCACGGTGTTGCCCGGGTGACAGCTTGCTCTTGGGCGGCGGGACGGAGGTTGCCTCGGTCATATCTTCGGCCTCCGCGGGCCAGCATACTCTGCTGACACCGTCCAGAACCTGGGGGTGGTCAGGCTGCTCCCCGGCAACGGCCGGCAGGTCCGGCGCTCGGCATCGGCCATCATCGCCGTGCCGCCTACGACCTCGTGGACGCTGGCGGTTCCATCGGTTCCAACAAGTTCCAACATTACTTGGCACGTCATCCTGCACTCCCGGTTACGACGGCCGTGCTGGCCAATAGCACCCCCAGGTTCTGGACGGTCTCTATACAAACCATGTGACGCCACATTGCCATTGGTCGGCCATGACGCGCGGGCGGCGTGTGCCCCGGATGACGCCGGGACCAACTTGACTTTTGCCTGTTCTCGCCAATACGGTCTGAGAAAATCTGAGTTAGGGTACAAAGGAGCGAAATCGTGGCCAATACCCAAACCAGCGGACCGGTCGCGCCGTCCGGCCTCAATCACTTGGTCGTCAACGTTCGAAATATCGAGGAGTCGCATCGGTTCTGGACAGAGATTCTGGGCTTCACCCAAGTCGGAGAGTTGCAGGGACGGCCCATCGATGCCCCGCGGCGTGGCACCATGCGGTTCTACAGCGGCGATCATGGTGGTGGCCGGATGAACCACCACGACATCGCACTGGTGGAAACGCCGAGCCTGCCGCGGCCCGCCCCGGATGCCGCGCCAACGGCGATCGGCCACATCGCCATCACCCTGCCGGATCGCGATGCGTGGCTGCGTCAGCTCGCCTATCTGCAAAGCCGCGACGTACCCTTCGAGCGGCGGGTTGAACACGGCATGACGCACAGCCTGTATATTCGTGACCCCAACGGTTACAGCGTTGAGCTGCTCTACGAATTGCCGCGTGAAGTCTGGGAGGGCGACATCCAGGCCGCACTGAATCATTACGTGGCGTTGCCGACCGAGGGCGAGGCTGCGCTGGCGGACCGGACAGACGACATTCCGATGTTCGCTCGCTCTGTGCCGGCCTGACGGTTGCGTCCGGGCGAGAAGTTCCTGCCGCGAATCTAGATGGCGGCAAGAGGTGGCAATCCCGCGAAGATCGAGCAAGGGAGAGGCTCATGGACCTGGCCCCGGTCAATCAGCGAAACACCGGCCAAGCCGCACGCGACAGTTTCCTTTCCGGTATCGCGGACCTGCTCCCGACGATCCGAGCCCGCTCGGCCGAGACCGAACAGCTCGGCCGGGTGCCTGAGGACATCATCCGGCGGCTGACCGACGCGGACGTGTTTCGCGCTGTGCAGCCGCGCCAGTGGGGCGGGCTAGAACTCGACCTGGCGAGCTTTTACAAAGGCGTCATCCAGATCGCCTCCGCCTGCGGGTCCACCGGCTGGGTCGCAAGCGTGGTCGGCATCCACCCCTGGCAGATCGCCTTGTTCGCGAATGAAGCGCAGCGGGAGGTCTGGGCGGACGATCCCGACGCTCGGGCCTCATCGTCGTATGCGCCTACCGGTTCGGCGCGGCGGGAAGGCGATGGTTTCCATCTGTCCGGACGGTGGCATTTCTCCAGCGGCGTCGACCATTGCGGCTGGGTGCTGCTGGGTGCGGTGGTGCCGGATGACGGTAGTGGAGCGGAGTTTCGGAGTTTCCTGGTGCCGCGCCGGGATTTCACCATCGACCACGACAGCTGGCGAGTGACAGGGCTGGCCGGCACCGGCAGCAAGGATGTCGTCGTGCCTGGCGCCTTCGTCCCCGAGCACCGCACCCATCGCATTGTTGATGTCTTCCGCGGCACGGATCCCGGCTTCGCCGTCAATGACCGGCCATACTACCGGCTGCCGTGGCGGCTGGTCTTCGCCACCACGATAGCGGCACCGGCGATCGGCGCTGCGGCCGGGGCGCTGGATGCCTTTGTCGAGCAGAATCGCAGCAGGATCCCGGGCTATGGCGGCCCTCCCGTCGCACAGAACCCGGCTTTGCATCGGCCCCTCGCCCGGGCCTTCGCGGAGGTGGAGGCGGCGAGAACGCGGGTCGGTGCAACCTGGACGGATTTTCTGGCGCGGCTCGAAGCCTGTCAGCCGATCCCATACGAGCGCCGTGCGCAGTGCCTGTATGAGGCGGCACATGCCCACATGAGCTGCACCACCGCGGTGTACGAACTGATGGGGGTAAACGGCGGCCGCACCATGGCGACGGATGGCGCGCTGCAACGCTTTTTCCGCGACCTGCTGGCAATGCGCAATCATCCGGCCGCCAACCTCGAGTTCGGCGCCACACTATATGCCCAGGCGAAACTTGGCGTGGAACCGCCGCCATTTGTTCCCACCCAGCGTTTCGTGTTGTGAAGATCGGGGGAGCTAGAGTAACTCCAAGTTGACTGGGAACGCGGTCCAACCCCAAGGCTCATTCTCGGTGACGGCCGAGACCCGAGACTCGCGGCAGTGAGGACAGCACAGTCGGGGGTTCCCATGCCAAACTCGATGTGTATTACCGATTAGATCGAGCTTGGTCAGGGTTCCCGCCAGATGAGGTCCGGCAACGTCGATCTCGCGTCGGTCTTCAGTTGTCAGCCTGCACGAAAGTGGTTCCTCCTCAATCTGCGTGCTGCTCGGTTGGGCGAATGGGCAGCATGCGGGCCCTCAGCAATTCGCCGCCGGCGCTGCCGTACATGGCCCGCTTGAGGGTTCTCAGTCGGCGCCGCCGCCGCTGCCGCCGCCGCTGAGCGCGATCGAGCGGCGCGTTTTCGACTACAGCGAGATCGAGCGCTGTATGGTGCAACTGGATCTGTCGATCCGGCAAACCAAGCGTTTGCTCGACAGGGTGGCGCGCGGCGCCCCGGCCAGTGACTAACGGGCGCCGGTGTCCTGCGGCGAGGCGGCGGCCGATCCATTGCCAGGTGCGGGGATCGACATCGACGATGATCAGGATCAACAAGGACGCTTACCCCAGTCCGCGCAAGGATGACGTCGTGACGGTCGATCGAACCCCCTCGGTCACAGAGCACAGCCTGGAGGCAGCGTGAATCTGCCGCGGCGAAGAGGGCACGTGCGCCCCTGGACGTGCTATGGTTGAATGACCAAGTCAGCTAGAGGTGACGTGTGCGGCTCGGAAAAGATGGCGGGCCCTGACCGCACCACTGTGCTAAGATGACAACTAAAATTCGTAGATTGTGGGGCATCCAGGAACAGGTGCCCGGAGACCGACATGATGGAACTGGACGTCCCGACCGCAATTCGAGCACAACTGCTCACCCTGCCGGATGATGAGCGCAGCGCCACGCTTTCGCGGCTGCAGTTGCTCGCTCTAGACCCGGACCACCTCGGGGCGGACGTTCACAAGAGCACCGAGGATGCCCAACTCTGGACCGTTCGTCTTTCGGTACGAATGCGTGCCCTGGTGCGCGCCGAGGGGAATAGGCTACGGGTCCTGGCGATCGCGCCGCGCGAGCAACTGCTCCCCTATTTGGCATCCAACGGGAAGCGGGCGGCCTGAATGGGGCTACTCCGACCGGTCGCTCCCGACCGGCGCATGTTGCTTCAGGAGATCGACGAGTTTCGGACCTTTCTGGCGGGCAACCCGCGTGCGGAACGGGCGCAGTTTTTGCCATTTTTCAATGCGCGCGACCAGCTCTTCGCATTTCTTGCCACCTTTAACAACGCCGTGCTTGAGCCCGACCACGTCGCGCACGAATTCGCGCTCTGGGGCGATTTCGTCTGTGACACGCTGAGCGGCAGCAAGCGCAATGGCGCGTTCGTCTTGATTGAATTCGAGGATGCCAGCGTGACGAGCCTGTTCAGGCGGCTGCCGGGCCGGCGTGTTTCGCGATGGGGTGTCCGCGTCGAAGCAGGCCTCTCGCAGGTCACCGACTGGCTGTTCAGGCTGGATCGCGCCCGCAACTCGAGCGAAATGGAGCGCGACTTCGGCACCAGGCAACTTCGCCCGCTCGGGTTGGTCGTCGCCGGGCGCCGCTCCGAGGTTACTCCCTACGACCTTGAGCGCTTGAACTGGCGTTCGGAACACACGGTGGTCGGCGGCGCACAAATCGGCATCATGACCTATGACGATTTGCTCGATTGGTTGGAAGGCCGGGTCAGCTTGGTGAAGGGGCTTGACGAGGAAGGCGAGGCGCAGGTTTCGTAGGGCCGTGGCTACGCCCGAACCCAGGGCAGGCTGGCAGCCGCAAGTGGGCCGACGCGCTCTGTGTCGGTCCAACGTTAACTGCCTTCCTGGCACACGCGTATTATCAATGGCCCAGTCGATTCATTAATTTGGGACTGGAGTCGTCGATTTGAGATTGGCGAGTAAGCTCGCACGCAAATTTGGAACTGGCCCTGGGGCACGAGGCGGCGGACGGCCTCGATCTTCTGTTCACGATGGAGCGCAGCCGGTTCGCGGCGCGGCGATCAATCACCCGCCGCCGCAAGACGTCCTATGCCGCCGCGGCCGTCGACGTGCTCGCCGCTGCCCCTGTGATCTCGACAACCTCGCCCGCCCGAATCCTCGGCATCACGGAGAGCATCAGGATCTCTGGGGTGGGGGTAAGCCGACCTCACTGCTGGGCAAATTCGACCGTGGGGGCTCAGGCCGCCACGGCTCGGACACCCCAGAGATCCTGATGCTCTCCAAGACGGCGTCGCCCGGGCTGTCGCTCAACCCCAAGGCCCAAGCTTCGCTCGACGTGCTATTGGTTCTGGTCGAGACGAAGGCGTTCCGCGACTTGGCCGAACAGCGCGGATGGCCGGTTTCGAGGCATAGTCGGGGTGGAAGGCCCAGCGATGTAAAAACGTACGCTAGTGGAGGCCGATTCGGACAATGTTCCCAGGAGTTTGCGAAAATTCCTAGACTCCATTCTACTACCGGCACGAACCGGCCCTTTATGGCGTGCAATTATTGCGTCCAATACGCCGATTCGCACGTCTATGTTTTTGAGACGTCGTATTGCACGC
>JAQGHW010000024.1 GCA_028291505.1 Rhodopila sp.
TCTTGCTGGTCATGATCCCCAGCACGACCATCTTCGGTCCACGCGGCACGAAGCGCAGCGGCTCGAACCCGCCGGCACGGTCGGTGTCGTATTCCATGAAATACGCATCCGAATTGATCTGGTTGAACAAAACCTCGGCCACCGGCTCATAGCCACCCGACGCAATCCAGGTCGAGCGGAAATTGCCACGGCACAGGTGCATCGAGATAATCATCCCCTCCGGCTTGCCGGCGATCGCCTGGTTCAGCATATCGCTGTAGATGCCCAGCAGATCCTCCACATGTTCGCCGCGCGCCTTCAGCATCGCAATCTGTTCGGGGTCGCACAGATAGGCGATGTTGACCTCATCCAGTTGCAGGTATCGGCACCCCGCCGCGCCGAACGCCGCGACGGCTTTGTTGTAGGCCACGCCCAGATCGGCGAAGAATCCATCCATCGACGGATAGCTCGCCGCATCGATCGCTTCTCGCCCGCCGCGGAAATGCACGACTGACGGCGACGGGATCGTTTGTTTCGCCACCGCCGAAACCACGTGCCCGGCGAGGAACTGGTAATGATCGATCATCGTCGGCTTCGTCCAGCCGATCCGGCCGTTCACCCGCAGCTTGTGCCCCAGCGGAACATTGCCCTGGAACTGGATTTTCTGTTCGGGCTCGTAGATTTCAACCCCATCCAGCCCCGCAACGAAATCGTAGTGCCAGTATGCGCGGCGATACTCGCCATCGGTCACCGCCCGCAGTCCGATTTCTTCCTGTTTGGCGATCGCCGCCGCGATGCACTTGTCCTCGACCTCGCGCAGGGCGTCATGCGGCAACGTCCCAGCCTTCCATTTCGCCCGCGCCTCCTGCAGCACCTTGGGCCGCAACAGGCTCCCGACATGGTCGGCTCGGAATGGCGGTGCCGTGCGGGGTGTCGTCATTACAAATTCTCCTGTCGAGGGATCGTCCGGGTCCACTCGCGCACGGCGCGGACCAGGGCGTCGGGCTGTTCGGGGATCAGTGCGTGGCTGGCGTCCGGAATAACCACGATTGTTACGCGTTCCGCACCAAGATCGACACGGATCCCATTCCGAGTGTCCGCCGGCCGCCAAGGATCCAGTTCGGCCTGGACATCCAGCACCGGCGCGGAACCCGCACCCCACCAGTCATCCTGTGGCGTCGCGGCACTCGCGGCGCGCTGGCTCTTGGATGCCACGGGGTGCCAGTTGCCAAGCCAGGACGCCGGATCGTGCCCTGGCGCGAAAAACGCAACCCGCAGCGCTGCGAGCCGAACCGCATCAGGCAAACTGATATCGATGCACTTTGCCAACTGGTCTCGCAGTGCCGGATTGGCCGACTTCGCCGCCGCCGCGGCCAGGATCACGCCGCGCACCAGGTGCGGATGGTCCGCCGCCACGCAACGCCCGACCCACTGTCCGAACGCATGCCCCAGCACGAACGCCGGGCCACCCGCCAGTCGCTCGATCACCTCGGCGACGTCCCGTGCATAGTCGTGCAGGGTCAGCCCCTCCATCGGGCCGGTGCTGCCGCACATACCCCTGGGCTGCGGCCGTAGCACGCAGAATCCTTCGGCCGCGAACATCTCGGAAATCTCGTCGAAATCCTCCGAATCACGCGATGAGGACGGCAGCAGAACCAGCGCATCCGCCGCGCCCGCATCCGGTTCATCGACTATCACGTCGACCGAGACATCCCCATATGCGACGGAAACCCGCCGGCGCTGGCTCATCCGCCATCCTCCCTGTCCTTTGGCCGCATCCTAGTATAGCACGGTCCAGCAGTGCGATACGCGGCCCCGACACGGAAGGCGTCAGACCGTCCAGTGCTGCAACCCGCCCTGACCCGCCATCAGGCGGCCAGTCCGGCCGACCGCACTGTGTGACGCCGCCATCAGAACCGCCAGCGTCGCGGTATCGTCGGGCGGCACCCGGGCCATGGTGCGCGCACCATCCGGCAGGCGCAGCACCACGGCGCCGAAATCGGGGGCGCCCCCGGCCCCAAAAACCACTGTGTGCGTCTCGACCGTTGCCTCACCGGTTCGGTCGTCGACCAGCATCGGGGCCGCCCCACGCCGACCATCCGCCTCGGCCTGACAATCCCGCGTAACCAGCGTACCGTCAGCCGCGCCGCCCAGCACCAGCGCATGGTGCTTCGTCACAAACCCGCCCTGCCCATACAGCAGACCCATCGCGCCCTCATCTCCGCGCAGCGCTCGGACCATGCCGCAGGCCGCGTGCAGCATGTACGCATTCAGCGGTGCGCCATGGAAGGTCAGCCCGCCGGCGACTGTCGGCACGGTGTCCTCCGGCAGCCCCAGCTTGCGCCGAGCCATCTTCGGTACGCACGGGAAACAACTGTAGAACTCGCGATGGGCGAACCGGTTGGGATCGCCGTCCACCATCTCCACCGCCGCTTCCAGCACCACATCCATCGCATGGGCATGGTGGAACTGGTCGCGCTGCATGTAGTCCAGCGGCTCACTCGCAGCCGCGCCGCCACGCACGGGCACGATCCGGCTGTCCGGAACGCCCGCGGCCCGTGCCACCGCCAGGCTCGTCAGCAACACCGCCGCCCCCTGGTTGACCAGCGGATTCGCCGTCATCAGCTTGGGATAGGGCCAGGCAATCATGCGATTGGTAGGGCAGGGGGTCGCGATCTCCTCCGCCGAGAAGCGCCGGCTCAGCCAGGAATCCGGGTTCTCCGCTGCAACGGATGAATACACCGACCAAAGCCGAGCCGATTCCGCAAGCCCCTGCGCGGGCGTCTGCCCCCAAGCCGCCTGAGTCGCAACCTCATACAGCGGGTAAACCCGGATCGGCATATCGATGCCATGCCGTCGCGCGATCTCGGCCAGATAGTTACGATTGCGCGGCTTCGCGTCCGGGTCCTTCGCCGTCCAGGGCAACGCAATCCCACGCTTCTGCGCGGCGGAAACGGTGTGTTGCGCCTCCGCGCCGCATACCATGGCTACCGAACTTTCACCGCTCGCGATGCGTCCGGCTGCCTCATGGATGAACCGCACCGGTGTCTCGCCGCCCACCGGCCCGTAATTCCGGTGCCTGGGGTTTACGCCCAGGCGCGCGCAAAGCAGGGACACCAGATCGGCATACGGCCACGACACGGAATTCACCACCTCGATCGCATCCAATCGGTCCAACACCTTCACCCCGGCGTCAGCCTCCGCTCGTCGCGCGGCCTCGGCCATCAGCGCCATCGGTTCCAGACCCGCACTCGGATCCGCGGGCCGGTCCTTGATCTCGC
>JAQGHW010000079.1 GCA_028291505.1 Rhodopila sp.
AACTGAAAGATCCGAAGACGTTCAAGATCATCGGCCGGCCGATGCCCGGCGTCGACAATGCCAAGGTGGTGACTGGCCAGAAGTTGTTCGGCATCGATGTTACGGTGCCAGGCATGCTGCATGCGGTGTTCCAGAAATGTCCGGTGTTTGGCGGCAAGCTTGTCAGTGCCAATGTCGAAGCCATCAAGGCGCTGCCGGGTGTGCATGACGCCTTCATCGTCCGTGGCAACAGCGATGGTGACCCGCAAGGCCTCGCCGACGGCGTCGCGATCGTTGCCAAAAGCTGGTGGGTGGCCAATCGGGCCCGCCAGAAGCTGGACGTCGCCTGGGACGAAGGTTCCACCGCCGCCCAGAGCTCGGAAGGTTTCGCCGAACGTGCGGCGAGCTACGCGAAGGGCGCACCCGCATCCTACCTGCGCCGCGACGGCGATGCCGCGACGGCATTGAAGAATTCCGCGCATATCGTGGAAGCGGCGTACGCCTATCCGTTCCTGTCACATATCGATCTGGAGCCGCAGAACTGCACCGCGCACTTCCAGGACGGCAAGGTCGTATTCTGGGCGCCGACGCAAAATCCCGGGCCAGGTGCGAAGCTTGTCGCGACTGCCCTGGGCATCGCCGAAAGCGACATTACCGTCAACATGACCCGTGTCGGCGGCGGCTTCGGCCGGCGCCTGCGCAACGACTTCATGGCCGAGGCGGCCTGGATATCCAAGCGGGTGGGCGGCCCGGTGAAACTGCTGTGGAACCGCCAGGACGATATGCAGCACGACTTCTACCGGCCGGCTGGATTTCATTTCTTCAAGGGCGGACTGGACGACAAGGGCAGCCTGACCGCATTCAGCGATCACTTCGTCACCTTCGGGCAACGCGGCAAGCTGGCCGATTCGGCGCAGATGGACGCCAACGAATTTCCCGCATCGCTCGTTCCACATCTGGAATACGGCCAGTCGGTCATGGAGTTGGGGGTACCGACGGGGCCGATGCGTGCGCCGCGATCCAACGCTCTCGCGTTCGCTTTCCAGTCTTTCATCGATGAACTTGCCCACCAGGGCGGCCAGGATCCCGTGGCGTTCCGTGTGGCACTGCTTGGCGAACCAAAGATGCTGGTCAATTCCACCGGCAAGCCCGATGCACTGCGTGATTTCAGCACCGGGCGCATGCGCGACGTATTGCTGAAGGTCGCGGATGTCTCAGGCTGGGCGGATCGCCATACATTATCCAAGGGAACCGGCAAGGGCGTGGCGTTCTACTTCAGTCACCTGGGTTACTTCGCCGAAGTGGTGCAGGCGTCGGTCGCGGCGTCTGGCGAAATCACGCTGGATCACGTCTGGGTCGTGGGCGATGTCGGCAGCCAGATCATCAACCCGAGCGGCGCCGAAAATCAGGTCCAGGGCGCGGCATTGGACGGACTCGGCGCCGCGCTCGGGCAAGCGATCACCATCGATCGTGGCCGTGTGGTACAGGCGAATTTTGATACGGTGAAGCCGCTGCGTATCAACCAGGCACCACCGGTGGAGGTGCATTTCCTGCGAACCGGCCACCCGCCGACGGGCCTTGGTGAACCGGCACTGCCGCCGGTCATTCCGGCCCTGTGTAACGCGATCTTCGCCGCGACCGGAAAGCGCATTCGCAGCCTGCCAATCGATACGGAGATGCTGAAGGCGTAAGCTCGCACTGTTACGCCATACGGTTCTGTTTGGACATCATGGAAAACCGGGGCCGGGGACAAAGGCAACTGGATGCGCCAGAGGGCGGGGTCAACACCTCGCTCAACCTCGACTCGCATGGAAAATCGTTCGGCTATCTGATCCTGGGTTTGCCGATCGATGAATGATCATGCGCCGGTTCCCTCCACGAAGCAGATGATCCGCATCCCCGCCCAGCAGGCGACCCCCTCACCCGTCGGATTATCGTGCCGGTGCAGCACGCTGCCGTCCGGAACGTCGACCCAGGCATAGGGCGGGTTCTGCCAGCGGGCGAACTCGCCACCGATAAAGGCCTGGAAATGACCGTCAATGATGCGATACTGCACTGTCCGGCAATCCGCGCGGTCGCAGCATGACAGATCGGTGTTTGGCTGGCGCAGGCTGCGGAACCAGGGCGCCAGGTCGGGATCGGCACCGGGGGGAGGGGCCGCGCGCAGCGACGTGGGGAAGCCGTAAATCAGACTCGCCGCCGCAAGTGCGGGGATCAGCCGTCCTGGCATTCGATCTATCCTCCTGCCTGTTCACACCTCGGTTGCGGTCTTTCGACTGTATACGATTTTCGGCGAATCCAACCCCTCAGAACGCGCATTTGGGGAACGTGAAGCCACTTTAACCCGTCAAATGCGCCCCAGCGCCCGTAGCACAACTTCCGGTGTCAGCGGTATCTCGGTGACCCTCACCCCGAACGGCATCAACGCATCGTTCACCGCATTCGCCACCGCCGCGGCAGCCCCCGCCGTCCCCGCCTCACCCGCACCTTTCGCGCCAAGCTCACTGTCAGCCGTGGGAGAAACGATATGTCCCACCGCGATATCGGGCATCTCGGCCGCCATGGGCACCAGATAGTCGGCCATGCTGGCGTTCAGCATCTGGCCGCGCTCGTCGTAACGGCAATGTTCGAACAGTGCCGCTCCCAGGCCTTGTACGACGCCACCGCGCACCTGCTCATCGACAAGCTGAGGGTTCAGAATCGTCCCGCAATCTTCCACGACCCAGTGCCCCAGCAGCCTGATCATTCCGGTATCGAGTTCGACTTCAAGGTGGCTGGCCTGGATACCGTTGGTAAATGCAAACGGATAATTCCGCGGCACGTAGTGCCGAACGGCCATCAGCTCAGCCTGGAACCCAGGTGGCAGGGTGTCCGGCCGGAAATATGTGATCCGAGCGAGTTCCGCCAGCGTGAGGCGTTCCATGAGGCCTTCGGCATCGACGATCCGGCCGTCCCGAATATCCAAAGCCGTGGGTTGACACTGCAAAATGCTCGCGGCCACCTCCAGGATGTTCAAGCGCAACTGCTTGCCCGCCTGCCACGCGGCCTCTCCGCCGATCCCGGCCGCGCGGGACGCCCAGGTTCCGCCTCCGTACGGCGTCACATCGGTATCGCCCGACATCACGCGCACATCCTCCAGCCGGGTGCCCACCGCCGTCGCCACCACCTGCGCTGTCACCGCCTCGGCTCCCTGGCCCTGTTCGGTCACGCTGGTCTGGCAGACGATCGTTCCGGCTGCATCCAATCGCAGCGCGACGCCATCCTGCGACGAAATCCGCGCCCCACCGACGCCGTAGAACGCGGCGGACGGATTGGTGACCTCCACAAAGCTGGCGAAGCCGATCCCGCGATGAATACCACTCGAACGCAACGAAGCCTGTTCCGCCCGCAACGCGTCGTAGTCCATCATCGCCAGCAGCTTGTCCAACGCCGCATGATGCGACAGCGATTCGAACCGCATGCCCGACGGCGATACGCACGGATACGCATCGTCCCGAATCAGATTCAGCCTGCGGATTTCGACCGGGTCCATCCCAATGGCAGCTGCCGCCAAATCGACAAGGCCTTCAGTCACGGAGCAAGCGATCGGGTGGCCCACCCCGCGGTACTGGCACATCGAAGTCTTGTTCTGGAACACGACCCGGGTGCGCGCGCGATAGTTCGCCACCGCATACGGGCCGCCCACAAGGTTCACCACCTGGTTGGCCTCGATCGCGCTCGTGCGCGGATACATCGAGTATGGCCCGATGCCCGTCAGGTCGTCGATCTCGAAACCCAGGATTACACCGTCGTTACGAACCGCGATGCGGCCCTTCACACGATGATCGCGGGCATGGATATCGGTAACGAAACTTTCCAGCCGGTCGGCCACATACTTCACCGGCCGGCGCAGCATCTTCGACAATGCCGCGGTCGCCATCTCGTCCGGGTAGATATGCACCTTGACACCGAACGAACCGCCGACATCCTTGCAAACCACACGAACCTGCTGTTCGGCCAATCCCAGATGCAGTGCCAGGATGTTCTGGACCATGTGCGGCGCCTGGCTGCCTTGATACACCGTCAGGCGCTCCTCCCCCGGCCGCCAGTCGGCCACCACGGCACGCGGTTCCAGTGTCACGCCGGTGTGCCGGCCGAAGATGAACTCCGCCTCCGCCACCGCGTCCGCCGCAGCAAACGCCGCGTCCACCGCGCCCGCATCAATCCGGCGTTCAAACGCCAGATTGTCGCCAAGCGATGCATGGATAACCGGCGTGGCAGCATCCAGCGCGGTGCGCATGTCCGTCACCGGTTCCAGTTCTTCGTAGTCCACCACCACATGTTCGGCCGCATCCTCCGCCGTTGCTCGGGAATCTGCAACGACCGCCGCCACCGCCTCGCCTTGCCAGCACGCGACATCCACGGCAATCGCATGTTGCGGTGCCGATTTCAGTCCCTTCAGGTGCGACAGCACGCCAACCCAAGGTGAGCACACCGCCGCCAGTTCCGCACCGGTCACAACCGCCACCACACCCGGCATTGCGAACGCGGCATCTCGGTCGATGCGCAGAATCCGAGCATGCGCGTAGGGCGATCGGATGAACACGACATGCGCCATGCGCGGCAGCACCAGGTCGCTGACGTACAGCCCACGCCCCTGTAGCAGGCGTGCGAGGTTCGGTCGCGGCACGCTACGGCCGATATACGAATTCGGCCGGTCGAGGGGGGAAAGGCCAGTCATGCGCCAGCGTCGCCGACCCCCGATCCCTCGTCAATGCTCCGATCAAACCCGCAAAGTAGCACAACCCACCGAGGCGGTACACAATGTCTCGAACAATAAGAGCGTCCAGGACCATGCCGCCGAACACCCGACAACCCTCGCCATCATAGCCCCGTGTCCGACACCACCCGGGTTCCGTTCAGAGGCCTGATTACCGCATCCGCGATGCTGGCCATGCTGATGCAGACGCTTGATTCAACCATCGCGAACGTCGCACTTCCCTACATGCAAGGCAGCATGTCCGCCTCGGCGGATGAAATCACCTGGGTCCTGACATCTTACGTCATCGCCGCCGCGATCATGACCGCGCCGGTCGGCTGGATGGCACGCCGCTTCGGCCGCAAGAAGCTCTTCATCGGTTGCCTGATCGGCTTCACCGTCACCTCCATGCTCTGCGGCGCGGCGCAAACGCTGGATCAACTCGTCATCTTCCGGCTGTTGCAAGGAATGTGTGGGGCCGCCATTGCGCCATTGTCGCAAGCAACGATGCTCGACATCTATCCGTTCTCGAAACGCGCGCAAGCAATGGCGTTGTTCTCCATGGGCGTCACGATGGGGCCGATCATGGGCCCGACCTTCGGCGGGTGGCTCACCGATGCGTACAGCTGGCGGTTCGTGTTCTACGTGAACCTGCCGTTCGGGATCCTGGCGATCCTGGGGCTGATGATCTTCATGCGGGAAACCCCGTCCCAAACCGGCATGCGCTTCAGTTGGTACGGATTCAGCATGCTGGCGCTGGGCTGCGGGGCGTTGCAACTGATGCTGGACCGCGGGCAGGAAATGGACTGGTTCGCCTCCCGCGAAATCATGACCTACGCAGCACTTGCCGGCCTGGGCTTCTACCTGTTCGTTATCCATATGTTCTTGGCCGAAAAGCCGTTCCTGGCCCTCGCCCTGTTCAAGGACAGGAACTTCTCCTCCGGAATGGTGATGGTGTTCTGCGTCTCCTCGGTGATGCTGGCAACCTCGGCGTTGCTGGCGCCGTATTTGCAGAACCTGGCGGGATACCCCGTCTACACCGCCGGCTGGGCGATGGCGCCGCGTGGCATCGGCACCATGCTGTCGATGTTCCTGGCCAGCCGGCTCGGTATGCGGTTCGATCAGCGCAAGATCATGGCCTGTGGACTGCTGACGCTCGGCTGGGCGCTCTACGAAATGAGCACCTGGACCCCCGATGTCACCGAACAGCAAATGATGCTGACGCTCGTGCTTCAAGGCTTCGCGATCGGCCTCGTGTTCAATCCGATGACGGTGATGGCCTACACCACTCTGTCGCCGCAACTACGGGGGGAAGGAACCGCACTGCAATCCCTGGCGCGCAATATCGGCTCCTCCATCGGCATCTCGGTCACGTCGTTCACGCTGATCCGGGGCGCGCAGACGACCCATGCCGAAATCGCCGCCGGGATCACGCCCTTCAACCGAGTCCTGCAGATGGGCGATTACGTATCACGCACACTCAACCCGGAGACCACCCACGGCGCCGCCCTCCTCGACGACATGATCAACCACCAGGCTCGGATAATCGCCTACAATAACGACTTTCGGCTCATGACCCTGACGATCGTTCCGCCTATGGTGCTGCTGCTTTTCATGCGCCGCCATGTCCGGCCCGTCGCCCGGCCGCCGTCGCCATGACCGCATCGACGATCGCATGATACCCCGTGCATCGGCAGTAGTTCCCCGACAGATGCTCCCGTATCGCCGCCCGATCCGGATCCGCATCCCGCAGCAGCAAATCCTGAGCGGCGATCAACATCCCGGGCGTACAGTAGCCACACTGCAGAGCATTACGGTCATGAAAAGCCTTCTGCAGATCGGCGATCTCGCCGCTGTCCGACAATCCCTCGATCGTTTCGACACGGCAGCCATCCGCCTGCACCGCCAGCACCAGGCACGCGCGCGCCAGGGCCCCATCGATCCGCACCGTGCAAGCCCCGCACACGCCGTGCTCGCAGCCCAGATGCGTGCCAGTCAGCGACAAGTTCTCGCGCAGAAAATCGCCCAGGTGCAGCCTCGGTTCGACATCGGCCCGCACCGTTTCGCCGTTCACCGTCAGCACGATCTTCATGCCTCACTCCCCAACGCCAGCAGCGCCCGGTCCCGCAGCACCCCGGCGAGATGCCCTCGCATCGCCCCCGTTGCCTGCAAATCACTCGGCGGATCCAGTTCCAGCGCCGCCGAACGCGTGCGCAACACCGGCCGGTCGTCAACCGAGAAAAACGCCAGGCGCGTTCCCACCGCCGCCAGCCCGACAATCGCGTAGTCGCCACTGCGCCGCGCGATTTCCTGGAAAAACCACGGGCGGGAGGGCAGGGGGATCTCGACAGCGGTCAACATCTCGTCCGCCTCGAGAGCGGTCTGGAACAGGCCGGTGAAGAACGCCTCCGCCATGATGCGCCGAACACCCCGCGGCGAAACCGCCTCCACCACCGCTTCCAGCGCCACCATGCAGGCCGGCAACTCAGAGGCTGGATCAGCATGCGCGAGGTTGCCGCCGATCGTCCCGCGCGCCCGGATCGCCGGGTGGGCGACATGACGCAACGCCTCGGTCAGCAACGGCACGTGCAGGGCGACCGTCGCATCGCGCAACACCGTTTCGTGTCTGGCAAGGGCGCCGATGCGAAGTACGTTGTTCCGAACGTCAATACCGTCCAAACTGCTGATGCGGCCGATATCGATCACGACACTAGGCGAGGCCAGCCGCAGGTTCATCGCCGGCAGCAGGCTCTGCCCGCCCGCGATCAGCCGCGCATCCGGCCCATGCTCCGCAAGCAACGCGCAGGCCTCTGCGACGGTCGTTGCCCGGACATAGTCAAATCTCGGAGCCTTCATGAAGTGCGATTCCTCAGCCACCGTGGGGCCATTCGGGGGCGGCTGGATTCCAGCCCGAACCCAGCGCAGTATTTCGTTGACTTCCCACGTACGCCGGCCGCTAAACTCCGGTCAAGTCCAACAAGGACAATGCCCCGAAGCGACAATCAAGGGGCCATAGGGAAGGACCACGGTCGGATGGCTCTCACGACGACCATCGACAACGCCGCGCTGACGCCCGTTGTCAGCCGTCGAACACGACGCCCCAGGCTGGCGGGCGCCGATCGCCTATGGGCGCTTGCGTTCGCCACCCCGTACGCAGCCGTTTTCTTCGCTTTCGTGCTCTACCCCGTCGGCTATGGCCTATGGTTGGGCAGCGATCCCGCCAGCTACCTGCAGTTGTTCGCGGATCCGGTCTTTCCTTCCGCCATTGTCAACACGTTGATCTATCTGCTGGTTGCGGTGAACCTGAAACTGGTCCTGGCGTTGTTGCTGTCCGGCCTGTTCATGCGAAAGGGCCGCTGGATGAAGACGCTGCTGTTGCTCTTCATCCTGCCCTGGGCGGTGCCGGGCATCCCCAGCTTCATTTCGATACACTGGATGCTGAACAGCCAGTGGGGACTCATCAACAACGCGATATGGGAACTGTTCCAGACCGACGGTCCACCGTGGCTCGACAACTCCACCCTCGCGCTCAGTTCGGTGATCTACGCCCATATCTGGAAATGGTTGCCGTTCTGGACAATCATCTTCCTGGCCGGCCGCATGGCGATCCCGAGGGACCTGTACGAAGCGGCGGAAGTCGACGGTGCCAGCCGCATCAGCCGCTTCATCCACATCACGTTCCCTCTCATGGCCAGCCTTTACTTCGTCTGCACCTTGCTCAGCACCATCTGGGCACTCGGCGACTTCAACTCCGTCCGGTTCGTCTCCGGCGGTGGTCCCGCCCTTTCCACCCACGTCCTGGCCACGCTCGGCATCCGTAACGCTTTCGAACTCGGAAACCCAGCACTCGGCATGGCCACCGTGCTCTCGGCGTTGCCGCTGCTGATCCCCCTGGTCATCTTGCTGATGCGGCAGTTGAAGAAAGGCGAGGTGGAACTATGAGCGCCGGAAGTCGCGCCCGAGCAGACCGCCGCCTGGTCGATGCGGGCGTCGCGGTGATCAGCGCGGTCTTGATCGTCTGGACCATTGTGCCGCTATACAACATGGTCCGCGTCTCACTACAGGACAAAGACGATGTCTTCAGCAGCAGCGTCTTTCCGACCACTTCTACTTTGAAAGCGTTCCAGACCGCGTTTCACGAGTCATACTGGCTGCTGGCCAATTTCTGGGGCCAGATGGCGACCAGCTTCTACATCGGAATAACCGTGGCGTTCCTGACGCTCGCCATCGGCACGCTGACCAGTTTCACCATCAGCCGAATGCGGATCAGGCAGGGGTGGATGCTGACCAACGCTGCGCTGCTGACCTACATGATCCCAATGTCGTTCCTGGCGATACCATTCTACAGCATCATGGGAAAATACGGCCTGACCGACAATCCGTTGGCCGTGATCGCGGTCGAGGTAACCTTCGCCACACCCTATGCGATCTTCATCTTCAAGCAGTACGGCGCATCCATCCCACATGAACTGGATGAGGCCGCACGCATCGACGGAGCGTCTCCACCGCAGATCTTTTTCCGCATCTATTTGCCGCTGATGGCGCCGGCACTGGTCGCGATCGGAACCTATGCCCTGCTGCTTTCCTGGAACGAATATCTGTACGCGTTCCTTCTGCTGTCCTCCGACAGCAACATCACCGTGCCGGTCGGGCTGGGCAAATTCCTGAACAGCGATGAAGCGCCATGGAACTACCTGATGGCGGCGGCGATCATCTACGCACTGCCGCCAATGGCCATCTACTACACATTTCGCCGGAAGATGAACAGCGGCCTGACCATGGGCGGCGTCAAAGGCTGAAAAGCCAGGGGACAAGATCATGACACGACTTTCGCGACGTCACACGATCGCCGGGATGAGTGCGCTGACCGCAGCGGCAACCTTCAAACCGCGGCCTGCGAAGGCAGCCGAACCGGTCACCGTCTGGTGGACCCAGGGCTACTATGAGGCTGAAAACCAAGCCGTGACCGACGCGATGAAGGCCTGGGAAAAGACCAGTGGCACCAAAGTCAACCTGACCATCATGAACGGCCCGGACCTGATCAGCAAAATGATCGCGGCCATGCAGGTCGGCGACGTACCCGATCTCGTGCATGCCGTCACCGGCGACCGCTTCCTGGTCCCCCGAGCCGCGTGGGATGACAAGCTGGTCGACCTGTCCGACGTTGTCGACACGCAGAAGAACGAGTTTCACAAGACCGCGCTGGACAGTTCCCGCTTTTACAACCAGGCGCTGAAGAAATACTCGTACTACACCGTTCCGATCAAATGCTCCACCTTGATGGAGGAAGTATGGCGGCCACTGATCGAGGATGCCGGTTTCTCCGACAATGACATCCCCAAAACCCAGGATGCCTACTTCGACTTTTTCCAGGTCGTGCAGGACAGGTTGCGCGGCAATGGCAAGCGCATCTACGGCCTGGGCTATTCCATGGCGACGAAGGAAGCCGATAGCGGCACCCTGTTCCATTCGTTCCTGGTCGCCTATGGCGGAGCCGGCATCGTGGCGCCGAACGGCAAGCTGGACATCGACGATCCCGCGGTCAGGAAGGCGGCGATGACGGCGCTGGATCGGCTGACCGGTCCGTACAAGAAAGGATACGTCCCGCCCGGTGCGATCAATTGGGGAGACGTCGACAACAACAACGCGTTCTTCGCGAAGCAGATCGTCATGACCCCGAATGCGACCATTTCGATCGCGGTGGCGCAAATGGAAAAGCCGGATCAGTACTACAAACAGGTCATCACCCAGGGCATCCCAAACGGCAACGACGGCAAACCGGTCCTCGGCATTGTCAGCGTCTCCCCGTGCCTCATCCCGAAGGGCGCCAAGAATATTGATGGTGCAAAAGAACTGCTGAAGGCGTTTATCCAGCCGGACAATCTCAACAAGTATCTGAAGGAAACCCGCGGCCGATTCCTCCCGGTGATGATGTCCAACGTCAAGAACGACCCGTATTGGCAGGACCCTGCCGACCCGCACCGCCCGGTCGCGGTCGATTTCGGCCTGATCCGCCCGACCATGCCATGGTGGATGGCCTACAACCCCGCCTATTCCGCCGTATTGTCGGAACAGATCTGGGCGCAGGCCGAGGCCAACATCACCCAGAAAAACATGACCCCGGAGCAGGCAACCGAGGAAGCCGTCAGCCGCATCAAGGCGATTTTCGAACGGTTCCAGATCGCCTGATCGCCCGCTTGCCCGTTTCCCCCGTCTTGAGTAGGTGACGGCAGGAACAGGAGGGCGTCGCAATGGCCGGCACAGTTGGCATCATCGGTCTCGGCATCATGGGCGGGGCAATCTCGAAGAACCTGATAGAGCGCGGATGGCACGTGTTCGGCACCGACCTTGACCCGGCGAAACAAGCCGCCCTGACCGCGAACGGAGGCACCGCCTGTCCCGACATCGCCGCCGTTTGCGAGAACGCCCCTGTCATCCTGACCAGCCTGCCGTCACCGTACGCGCTTGCCGCCGTGGCCGCCGCCATCGCCGCAACAACCTCCCCGCGCATCGTGGTCGAGACCAGCACCATGGCGCTGTCAGACAAACTCGCCGCTCACGACGTGCTGGCGGCGGCAGGACACATCGCGCTGGACTGCACCCTCAGCGGCACCGGCGCCCAGGCAGTGAACCGCGATCTCGTCGTCTATGCCAGTGGCGACCCCTCCGCCATCGCCGCCCAGATGCCTCTCTTCGCCGACTTCGCCCGAGCAGCGCATGATATCGGCAGCTATGGCAATGGGACACGGATGAAGTTCGTTGCCAACCTCCTGGTCGCCATCCACAACGTCGCCGCGGCCGAGGCGATGGTGCTGGCCAACGCCGCCGGCCTCGATCCCGACCTGGTCGTCCAACTCGCCGGCGCCGGAGCAGGTGCCTCCCGCATGTTCGACATGCGCGCGCCGATGATGGCCGCGCGCTCCTACACCCCGGCGACGATGCGCGTTTCCACCTGGCAGAAGGACATGGACATCATCGGCACCTTCGCCCGCGACCTCGGTGTGACGCTGCCGCTGTTCGAGGCGAGTGCGCCGATCTACACCGCCGCGATGCAGGCCGGCCTGGGCGATCAGGACACCGCCGCCGTCTTCGCGGTTCTGGACCAGCATCACAAATCCTGATGGCTGCGAACGTGAATCGTCATTTCCCGAGAGGCGGCGCATCCATTTAGGTAATTCCCTGTCCGCCCGGTCGCCGTCCTGTCCTACGGTGAGAAACGCCGCCTGGAAATCGCCTTGGCACTCGCCCAGAACCCGCGCCTTCTGCTGCTCGACGAACCCCTGGCCGGCTTGTGCACCGAAGAACGTGAAACCGTCTCCTTCGCCGTCCCAAAGGGGAAAATCCTCGGCTTGCTCGGCCGCAACGGCGTCGGCAAGACAACCTGCATCAGCACCATCGCCGGCATGATGCGCGCCCGAGGCGGCACCATCCTGCTGGGTGACCGCCGCATCGAATCCCTCGGCTCCGAAGCCATTTCCCGCTCCGGCATCGGCCTCGTGCCGCAAGGCCGCCGCGTCTTCCCCAGTCTGACCGTGCAGGAAAACCTCTCGGTCGCACGCCGCGGCCCCCAACCGCGTTGGACCGTCCAGACCGTGTTCGAACTGTTCCCCCGCCTGCGGGAACGCCGCCGCCAACTCGCCGGCTGGCTGTCGGGCGGCGAGCAGCAGATGCTGGCGATCGGCCGAGCGCTGATGGGCAACCCCACCGTCCTGCTGATGGACGAACCGTCCGAAGGCCTCGCCCCGCTGATCGTCGCCGAGGTCGCCCGCACCATCGCCGGCTTGCGCAACGAAGGCATGTCCATCCTGCTGGTCGAGCAAAACATCCGCCTGGCGCTCGAACTGGCTGATCGCATCGTCATCCTTTCAGCCGGAAGCTGTGTGTTTGCCGGCGATGTGACCGAGGTGCGATCACGTCCCGAACTGATCGAAACCCATCTCGGCGTTGCCACACGCAAGCCGGGACAGTGAACAGGAGATTCCGTATGCGGATCGATATGGCTGACATGCCCGAAGGAGGCCGAACATGATCCGCGCCGCACAGGTCGGCCTGGGCTG
>JAQGHW010000112.1 GCA_028291505.1 Rhodopila sp.
CGCAAGCGTGCTGAAGACGTCCGAGGCGAGGCCCTCCCCAGCGGCCACTACGTTAATGAGGAAGCCCCGGAACAGGTCCTCGACTGGTTCCTGCGCTTCTTCCGGGGCTAGAGCGCTTCCACCCTGACCAGGACATTGCGTGCAATGTCCTGCGCGCAGGGCGAAAGGGCTCTATCTCTTTGTTTGATCGCATGATTCACACGCTACGAACGTTTCCCTCGCGTTTCGTCAGCTTGGCTGACGCCAACGCAACGCTGGCCGCTCAGCGTGATCATGCTCTAACCAACTACAAGGGGGCCTGGCAAACGCTATCCCGCCGCCAGGGTGCGCATCGCGGCGTTGCGCTCGAACAGTTTCAGCAGCAGGCGGATCGCATGGCCGCGCGGGGTTTCCAGTTTCGGGTCGCGTGACAGCAGCACGGCGGCATCGCGATGCGCCATGTGCAGCAACGACTCGTGGTCGACCGGGTCGGCCAGTCGATAGCCGGGCAGCCCGGCTTGCCGCGTGCCCAGCGCGTCGCCACCACCGCGCAGGTGGAAATCTTCGTCCGCGATCAGGAAACCATCGTCGGTGTCGCGCAGCAGGGTCAGGCGGCGGCGAGCGGTTTCATTGACCCAGTCCTCGTGCAGCAGCAGGCAGAAGCTGGCGTTGGCGCCTCGTCCCACCCGTCCGCGCAACTGGTGCAGTTGCGCCAGTCCGAAGCGTTCGGCGTGCTCGATTACCATCACGGATGCTTCGGGCACGTCGACCCCGACCTCCACGACGGTGGTGGCGACCAGCAGCCGGATTGTTCCCGCGGCGAAGGCGGCGAGGGCGGCGTCACGAATTTCGGGCGTTTGCTGACCATGCGCGAGGCCGACACGATCGCCGAATATTCCCTTCAGATCGATGAAACGGTCCTGCGCCGCGGCGACATCCAAAGCCTCGCTTTCGGCGACCAGCGGGCAGACCCAGTAGACCTGGGCGCCCTCGTCCAGCTTGCGGGCGACGCCGTCCAGGACGGTCGGCATGGTGCCCAGCGAGTGCAGGGTGGTGCGGATCGGCAGCCGGCCGGCGGGCTTTTCGGTCAGGCGGCTGACGTCCATCTCGCCCCACTGGGTCAGCAGCAAGGTCCGCGGGATCGGGGTCGCGGTCATGATCAGGACGTCGGTGCGCTCACCCTTGGCACCGAGCGTCAGGCGCTGGGTGACACCGAAGCGGTGCTGCTCGTCGATGACCGCCAGTGCCAGGTCGTGATATTCTACGGCGTCCTGGAACAGCGCGTGAGTGCCGACGATGATCTGGATCGTGCCGTCCTTCATCCCGCGCAGCAGGCGGGCGCGTTCCTTGCCTTTGATCGACCCGGTCAGCAGTGCCACCGGCACCGGGCACAGGTGCGACAGAACGCGGTGGTGCTGCTTGGCCAGGACTTCGGTCGGGGCCATCAGGGCGGCCTGCTTGCCGGCCTCCACCGCGCGCAGCATCGCCAGCACGGCCACCAGGGTCTTGCCGGAGCCCACATCACCTTGCAGCAGGCGCAGCATGCGGCGCGGGGAGGCGAGGTCGGCGTCGATTTCCCGCAGCGCATTCTCCTGCGATGGCGTGGGGGCGAAGCCGAACCGTTGCAGGGCAACGTCGCGCAACCGCGAGTCGCCGATCAGCGGCTGGCCGGACCTGGCCCGCACTCGGCCCCGGATCAGGGCTTGGGCGACCTGGCCGGCGAGAAGTTCGTCGTATGCCAACCTGGCCCGCAGGCGAGGATTGGGTTCTCCGGTGGTTGGCGCCTGGACGGTGCGGAGCGATTCCCCGAATGACAGCCATTTTTCCCGCTTCAGCAGGGCCGGGTCTTGCCATTCGGGGAAGTCCGGCAGGAGATCGAACGCATGGGCCAGCCCGGTGGCGATCTGCCGAGGCCACAGGCCGGCGGTCAGCGGCCAGACCGGCTCGATCACGGGGATCCGGTCTGCCTGCTCGATTGGCACCATATGGTCGGGATGCGGGATCGACAGGCGGCCATTGAAACTGTCCAGCTTGCCGGAGACCAGCAGCTTCGCGCCGGGGGGCACCTGCGACTCGCGCGTGAACCGGAAGAACACCAGTTCGGCGATGCCGGTGTCGTCCTTCACAACAATCCGCCAGGGTTGGCGGGAGGTGGATGGCCGTTCGTGGCGCACCACTTCCACGGCGAGGGTTGCCACGGTTCCCGCCTTGGCGGTGTGAATGGTGGGTCTGGCGCTGCGGTCCAGATACGATTCGGGCATGTGGAACAGCAGGTCGATCACCCGGTTGCCGCCCGCGGCGCGCGCGATCAGGGCCGCGACGGCCGGTCCTATGCCACGCAGACTGGTCAGGGGCGCGAAAAGTGAGGCAAGTGGATCGGCGTTCACGGCTGACAGCTATCAGAGGCACCGCTATATGACAGCCGGTAAATGACTGAACCAGACCACTCAATGCCACGCGATGGGCTGCCGCCGGGGCCAAGCGATGGGCTACCGCCGGGGCCAGGCGAACGGCCAACGCCGGGCGAACGACCCCACACCCCGTCGGACGTACGGCGACGGCGGCTTTTATTCCGCTCCACGCATCGCGGGACGTTCGAGAACGACTTGATGATTGGCGGATTTGTGCGTGCGCATGTCGCCAGTCTAACCGACACGGACCTCGATGCGTTAGAGTTGGTGATGGAGATGCCTGACACGGATCTGGCCGACTGGCTTACCGGCCGCGTGCCGATCCCCCCCGAGGAGGAAACGCCAATGCTCCGCCGTATGCGGGAATTCCTGGCGCCCAAGCTTCGCGGCACGCGAGGCGTCCAGACGCCATGAGCGATCCGGTCAAGGTATGGGGCGCGCCGGAGGGATGGGATGCGTTTCTTCTCGCCCAGCGCCGCCGCGAACATTCTGGCAGCGTACTGCACGTCACCCGCGATGATGCCCGCATGGCTCGGTTGGCCGAGGCATTGGCGTTTGTCATGCCGGAAGCCGAGGTTCTGCGGTTCCCGGCCTGGGACTGCCTGCCGTACGACCGGGTGTCGCCCAATCCGGCGCTGATATCCGAACGTATCGCGACACTGGCACGTCTACTGGACAAGCCGACCGGCCCGCGCATCGTGCTGACCACGGTCAACGCCCTGGTGCAGCGCGTCCCGCCGCGTTCTGCGTTCACCGGCGCCAGCATGGAGTTGACCGTCAACGGTCAGGTGAAGCCGGAGAAACTGGCGGAATACCTGGAGGCGAATGGGTACGGCCGAGCAGGGACGGTGATGGAGCCGGGCGAGTATGCCATGCGCGGCGGCATTATCGACATTTTTCCATCGGGCGAACCCGACCCGGTCCGGCTGGACCTGTTCGGCGATACGATCGAGTCAATCCGCGTGTTCGACGCCAGTTCCCAGCGCAGCGCCGGCAAGCGCGGGAGCCTGTCGCTGCGACCGGTTTCCGAAGTGCCGCTGGGTAAGGAGTCGATCGCGCGCTTCCGTAGCGGCTGGCGCGAACTGTTTGGCCAGGAGGCGGCGGCGGACCCGCTGTATCTGTCGATCTCCGACGGGCGGCGTCATCCGGGGATGGAGCATTGGGTGCCGCTGTTCCATCCGACGATGGAGAATTTCCTCGACTATCTGCCGGACGCCGCGGTTAGCCTGGACCACCAATCCGATGAGGTGCTCGAAGCGCGGCTGGAGATGATCGCCGACCACGCGCAAGCCCGCAAAGCGGTGCCGCGCGATGGGGAGGTGCCGTACCGGCCGATTCCGCCGTCGATGCTGTACCTCGATCGGGACGGCTGGGAGGAGATGCTGTCGTTTGGGCCGCTGTTGGCCTTCACGCCGTTCGCCAAGCCGGATGGCGCGGGCGGTGTCGACGGCGGGGGGCGGCCGGGTCCGGTTTTTGCTCAGTCGGCCTCCGGTCCCGGTATCAACGTTTTTGACCAGCTTCGGGGCCAGGCGGAACGCTGGACCAGCGAGGGCCGGCGCATCGTTGTCGCCGCCTGGACCCGGGGGTCCCGCGAACGGCTGACCAACCTGCTGCGCGAGCACGGGTTCAAGGACGCAGCGCAGGAAGACGATTTTGCCGCCATTCGCCGCAAGCCCGCTGGCTCGGTTTCGCTGGTTGTGCTGGGGGTGGAACGCGGCTTTGTCGCCGAGCGGATTGCCCTGGTGGGCGAGCAGGATTTGCTGGGCGAGCGGATCTCGCGTCCGCCGCGGCGCCGCAAGCGGGCTGACCAGTTCATCGCCGAAGCCACCGAAATCGCCGAGGGCGACCTGGTGGTGCATCAGGAATATGGTATCGGGCGTTACGATGGGCTGGCGACGCTGCACGTTACCGGCGCGCCGCATGACTGTCTGCGGTTGATCTACGACGGCGACGAGAAGCTGTTCCTGCCGGTCGAGAACATCGAAGTGCTGTCGCGGTATGGCAGCGAGCATCAGGGCACGTCGCTCGACAAGCTGGGCGGCGCCGGCTGGCAGACTCGCAAAGCCAAGATGAAGCAGCGCATCCGCGACATGGCGGGTGAACTGATCCGCATCGCGGCCCTGCGGAAGATGCGCGATGCGGAGACGATGGCGCCGCCGGAGGGGACGTGGGACGAGTTCTGCTCGCGGTTCCCGTTCATGGAAACCGAGGACCAGTCGCGTGCCATCGCCGACGTGCTGGAGGACCTTGCCGCGGGCAAGCCGATGGATCGGCTGATCTGCGGCGATGTCGGGTTCGGCAAGACCGAGGTCGCTTTGCGTGCAGCCTTTGTTGCGGCGATGTCGGGGTCTCAGGTCGCCGTGGTGGTGCCGACCACGCTGTTGGCTCGGCAGCATTTTCGGACATTTACGGCACGGTTCGCCGACATGCCGATCAAGGTGGCGCAGCTTTCGCGCATGGTGACCGCCAAGGAAGCCAACGAGGTTCGCCGCGGCCTGACATCCGGAGAAATCAACATCGTCGTCGGCACGCATGCGCTGCTGGCGAAGTCGGTGGAATTCTCCGACCTTGGGCTGCTGATCGTCGATGAGGAACAGCATTTCGGCGTTGCGCACAAAGAACGGCTGAAGGCGATGAAGGCCGACGTGCATGTGCTGACGCTGACCGCGACGCCGATCCCTCGGACGTTGCAGTTGGCGCTGACCGGGGTGCGGGAGATGTCGGTGATTGCGACGCCGCCGGTCGATCGGCTGGCGGTGCGCACCTTCATCATGCCGTTCGATTCGGTGGTGATCCGGGAAGCCCTGCAGCGTGAGCGGTTCCGTGGCGGCCAGGTGTTCTGCGTGGTGCCTCGGATCGAGGACCTGCAACGGATGTCGGACCGGCTGCGGGAGATCGTGCCGGAGGCGCGGACCATCCAGGCGCATGGAAGGCTGGCGCCGACCGAACTGGAACGGGTGATGACCGAGTTCGGCGACGGCAAATACGATATTCTGCTGTCCACGAATATCGTCGAGAGCGGGTTGGATATGCCGGCGGTGAATACTCTGGTGATTTATCGCGCCGACATGTTCGGGCTGGGGCAGCTGTATCAGCTTCGTGGACGGGTTGGGCGCGGCAAGCAGCGCGGTTACGCCTATCTGACCTGGCCGCCGAACCATCGGCTGTCCGTTGCGGCAGAGAAACGTCTGACCGTGATGCAGACGTTGGACGCGTTGGGCGCCGGTTTCACTTTGGCCTCGCACGATTTGGATATTCGGGGTGCCGGTAATCTGCTGGGCGACGAACAGTCCGGCCACATTCGCGAGGTTGGGATCGAGCTTTACCAGCAGATGCTGGAGGATGCGGTTGCTGATATCAGGGTAGGGGAGGGCAAGCGGGCCGGCCAGGAACGCGACTGGACGCCGAATATCTCTTTGGGTCTGCCGGTGTTGATTCCGGAAGCCTATGTGAAGGATTTGCCGGTTCGCCTGGGGCTGTATCGCCGGATCGGTGCGTTGGCCTCGGACGCGGAGAGTGACGCGATGGCGGCCGAACTGGTCGATCGCTTTGGCAAGCTGCCGGAAGAGGTCGAGAATCTGCTGGGTGTCGTGGCGCTGAAACGTGCATGCCGCGAGGCGGGTGTCGAGAAGCTGGAGGCCGGGCCGAAAGGCATGGTGCTGACGTTCCGTGGCAACGCGTTCTCCAATCCCGCGGGGCTGGTGCGCTGGCTGTCGAGCAAAGGTAGCATGGTCAGGCTGCGGCCCGATCATAAGCTGGCGATTTCCCGGGATATGGATGTGATCACGCGGCTGAAATTTGCCCGGGATACGCTGGGGGCGCTGGACCAGATCGTGCGTCAGGCGAAGGCGGCGTGAGGTTCCGGCCCTGCCCCGCGATTGGCGGCGCAAAACGCATTGGGCACGCTTGGCAGGCTGCCGACAATATCGCCTTGCGATTTCTAGAAATCAGTATTTAGTGTCAGTTTTGCCTATGTCCGTCTATATGTGGTAGATCACTACTTCGCTCTTCAAGAACCTGCAAAAGATGCATGTAGGCTTCTTTGGTGTAACGTATCCGGGCGCGATAGGCCTGCGATTCGCATAGACGTCGGTATGAGGAAGAAGATGATTGGCCCATCCGGCATTTATGGCACAGGCAACGTCGTTGACGAGAGCGAAGGGGCCGAACTGCGTCTGGTGCAACCTGATTCAGGACGATGGGCTGTACACTACATACCTGCCACTACAGAAATAGAACATGCTGTTTCGCTTGATGACAGATTTGCTCTCCCGAGGTCGCCAATCCTCCTAGTCGAGGGTGATTTATTGACGGGTATAGTCACAACCTACCCTTTAAACACGAACGCTAACAGTCGCGGCTTTCTGAAGCCTAAATACCAGCAAATTCGAACTGTTACGTTCGAGGAGATCCATTCGATCTCTATAATTGAGCAGGCTGCACCGGCGGATGTTGAGGAGGTGATGAACATGATGCTGGGCTTGCCGCCTGGCTTCGTGAAGAACCCATATTTTGGGCTGGGGCTAAACTACGACATCATTCATCTCGTTCACGCCATCGAAAGGCTGATCGGGATCAAAGATCTGCGGATATGCCGACAAACGAAAGCCGGATCACCCGTCGTCGAGGGATCAAGTTATGTAATTTCCACTCGATTGTTTGATGTGGCACGAAGAACTATAAATCGTATTCACGACCGAGCGCTGGGAATCGCCCAAGGTGAGAAGCATATATTCGCTCACAATGCGATTCTAACAGCTTTAGACGCTGTCGCTTACCCAGAGCAGAACCCTCCATACCGCAAAGGCTCTATATCACGGGCAATCGGCAAGGGCGTCGGCCGGGAAACCAAGCTTTCGTGGGTCGATCAGGAGTTGATAGTTAGATAGACGCGTACTGCGGTCGATTCTCTGACGCGTGAAAAGCCCGCAGAAATGTTGGCTCTCAGCCAGGAAATTGAGGTCGTTTCGTTGGAAGGGCTGATTGAAAGGCTATCGCAAAGGTTCAAAAAGAAGCTCCGGGAGGCGGAATGGCAAACGTTTTTTGTCGAAAATCCGTTCGTGTTACGGCTGGCCTTCGGACTTCCAGTTATGATGTTAGGAGGTCAAATTTCGGTCGGCGGTCGTAGGTTTGGTGGCTCAGGGGACAAAATCAGCGATTTTGCCGTAAAGGCCGCCGCGAGCGGTAATCTGGCACTCGTCGAAATCAAGACCCCGGAAACACCGCTTTTAGAGACGAGCCCGTATCGAGGCGAGTTGTATGCGCCAGGACGCGAATTGTCTGGAGCAGTAAATCAGGTCCTCGAACAGCGCTATAATCTCCAGCAGAACATCAACAACTTGAAGGTTACATCACGGCTTTACGACGTCGAGACCTACGCGGTGCAGTGCCTCGTAGTTGCCGGGCGGACGCCGGCTTCTCCCGCCACGCTCAAATCTCTGGAGCTATTCCGCAACGGCCTGAAGTCGGTAACGATCGTAACTTTTGATGAGCTGCTGGCCAAATTGGAGCAACTCCTCGAGTTCCTAAAAGGGACGACCTGAATTAATACTTACTCTGGCAAGTTGAGGGCGGCGGATAATGGCCCGGGGTTCTCTCCTCCTTTCGTATCAAATTGTTGCGATATCGAAGCGACGGAATTGGGTTTCCGGGGACTGCGGGCCCCCGGTCACACGGGTAACGTATTAGCCGGCAACGGTCACATTCAGGTCCGTTACCAGCCCGTTCCCCAGCGTATAGACCCAGCCGTGGACGCTGAGTTGCTGCCCTCGATCCCACGCATCCTGCACGAACACGTCGGATGAAACGTTCCGCACCTGCCGCATCACATTCAGTTCGCACAGCCGGTTCAACCGAGCCCGCTGATCGGCGATCGCTTCCAGCGCCGCGCGGTTTTCGGCGAACACCTCGCGGATCGGGTGCAGCCAATGGTCCACCAGGCCGAGCCGTTTTCCGCTGACAGCCGCGGCGATGCCTCCACAGCCGTAGTGACCCACCACGATGATATGTTTCACCTTGATCACATCGACCGCGAACTGCAGCACGGACAGGTAGTTGGCATCCTGCGGCGGCGCCAGGTTGGCAACATTCCGATGGACGAACAGCTCACCCGGGTCGAGATCGACGATCTCGTTTGCCGGCACCCGGCTGTCGGAACAGCCGATCCAGAGGTATTCGGGCGCCTGCTGGCCCTCTAGCCGGGTGAAGAATCCGGCATCGGCCGAGATCTTCCTCGCAGCCCAAGCGCGGTTGTTCGCTTTCAGATGATCGAGCATGCGGTGATTCAAGAGGCGAACGACTGTCGGGTCAAGTAGGCTTTCGCGCCGGCGCGGGCGGAGCGGGCGGTTCGACAGAAAGCGGCCGTGTCGGCTACACTTCCCGGCGCTCGGAAACTCCAAGGAAGGATGTCCAACAATGGCCGGAAACGCACAGAAAATCATCGAACTCGACCGCCAGCGGATGACCGCGATGGCCGAGAAGGATGTCGCGACGTTGAACAAGGTGCTCGCCGACGACCTGATCTACACCCACTCCTCCGCTCGGTTGGACACCAAGAAAAGCCTGATCGGGGCGATGGAATCGGGTGCCACCGTCTACACCGCGGTCGAGCCGTCGGATGTGGTCGCGCAGGACCTGGGCGATGCCGTGGTGCTGACCGGTATTGCCGCGATCAGCGTGAATTCCGGAGGCAAGCCGAATTCATTCCGGGTCCGCTTTACCGATGTCTATGTCAACAAGGGTGGGCAATGGCAGATGGTGACCTGGCAGAGCACGCGGCTGGGCTGACGCCAGGTCGGTTGCCCCGCTCGCGCTACGTCCGGGGGTGATTGCCTCGGGCCGCGGGCGGGGCGCCTTGGCTCATCCTGCCAGATTCTCTCGCAAGGTCCGGCCTTCGTACGCGGTGCGAAATCGTCCCCTTCGCTGCAGTTCGGGCACCAACTGGCCGGTGATGTTCTGCAGTAACGCGCGGTGCCCGGCCTGTGAGTGACCCAGCATGAAGCCGCCGCGGCTGCCGGTGGCATCGAACATCTCTTCCAGGTGGTCGGCGATCTGGATTGCGGTTCCGGCGGTTGTGCTGGCGTAGCCGGTCGCGGCGTGCAGGCCATGTTCGAAGAATTCATCGCGGGAGAATTCCGTTTCTTCACCGTATTGCCGAGCGAGGAGGCCGACGAAGCCGACGGGGGAGGCGTTGGCGGCGATGATGCGCTGGTTTAGCTCTCGTAATGAGAATCGCGGTGGCAGGGTGGACATATCGAAGCCGGTGTTGTGAGAAAGCCAGACGCCAACTGCCTCGGTTGGCACGTCAGCGATCAGGCGTTCCTTCAGTCGTGCGGCCTCGGTTTCCGTTTCGGCAACGATGACCTTGGTTGCCCAGAGGATTCCAACTGCCTGGGGGTCGCGGCCTTCGGCTTGCAGTGCGGCATCCCTCTGGGCGCGTTGTTCTGTCATCAATTTGATCCCCTTGCCGGCGCCGAAGACATGATCGACGAACTTGGCGGCGGCCTTGATCCCGCGGGCCGATCCGCCGGCCTGGATCAGTACCGGGCGACCTTGGGGGGAGGGCGGGACGCTCAACGGACCCTTCACCTTGAAGAAGCGGCCGACATGGTTGATCGCGCGGACTTTCGCCGGGTCGGCAACGATCCCGGTCTTGGCGTCCCAGACGAAGGCATCGGGCTCGACGCTGGCCCACAGTTTCTTGCAGACGTCGACGAATTCCTCCATTCGATCGTAGCGCTGGCCGTGCTCGACGAGTTCGTCAAATCCGTAGTTTTCGAAATCGGCGCGGCGCTGGGAGGTGATGACGTTGAACGCAATGCGTCCGTTGGTGATGTGGTCGAGGGAATTCAGCAGCCGCGAGACGAAGAACGGGTGCATGAACGTCGATGCGTAGGTCAGTCCGAAACCGATATGGCTGGTCACGCGGGACATCGCGGTGATCCACGGGCTCATGTCCAGCCGGGGCCAGGCCACGCCCCGTCGCACGGCCGCTTCGATCGAGCCTTCCCAGGTATTCGGGATACCCGTGCTGTCGCCGAAGAAGATCAGATCGAACAGTCCCCGTTCGGCGATCCGCGCGAGGTCCTCGAACAGCCCGACGTCGGGGTAGGCGTTGTTGACCCAGGATGTCGGCTGACGCCAGTCGGTTTCGACCTGCGTCCAGGAGAAATCGAGCGCGAGATGCATGCGCGGCTTTTTGGTGGTTTGGTCATGAGCCATGAATGCCAGCCTCGTGTTTGCCCGTTGTGTGGCACTTGTCGGGACGTGGCCACGCGATGCGGGTAGCAAACCCTGTGCCGGTTCAGGATTGAAGGTGGGTCCTGATCAGGGGAAGCTGGCTTGACCCGATCGCTATCAGGGGCATCCTGCTGTCCCGGCTGACTTGCATCAAGGACAAAAGGCATGGTCTCGACTCCGACGCCGTTCACCCTGTCCATCCCGGACAAGGCTATCGCCGACCTCAGGGCGCGTCTTGCCCTAACGCGCTTCCCCGACCAGGCGCCGGACGCGCCATGGGCCTACGGGACCGACCTTGGGTATATGAAGACGTTGGTCCCATATTGGGAACAGCAATTTGATTGGCGCGCTCAGGAAGCCGCGCTGAACGCGTTCCCGCAGTTCAAGGTTCAGATGCCGGACGTTGAGCTGCATTTTTTGCACGTGCCGGGGAAGGGGCCGTCGCCGACTCCGTTGTTGCTTATGCACGGCTGGCCGGGGTCGGTGTTCGAGTTCCTCGACATCATTCCGCGGCTGACCGATCCAGCCCGTTTTGGCGGCGATCCGGCGGACGCTTTTACCGTGATTGCGCCGTCGCTGCCCGGCTATGGGTTGTCGTTCGCGCCGGGGCAGAAGCGTTTCAGCATCGAGGACATCGCCGTCTGCTTCGCCTCGCTGATGACCGAGGTGCTTGGGTACCGGCGATACGCGGCACAGGGGGGTGATTACGGCGCTTTCACCGCGTCCCGCCTCGGTCATGCGCACGCCGAGAACCTGATCGGCATCCACATCAACCTGCTGACCATTCAGCGCGACCGCCCGCCACCGGCGGACCCGACCGAGGAAGAACGCCGCTACTTCGCGGACCTGGCGTTGTGGCTGAAGGAAGAGACCGGCTACCAGTCGATCCAGGGGACCAAGCCGCAAACCCTGGCCTTTGCCCTGACCGATTCGCCGGCTGGCCTGGCCGCCTGGATCGCCGAGAAGTTTCGTTCGTGGACCGACTGCGATGGGGACCCCGAGTCGGTCATCAGCCGCGATCACCTGCTGGCGAACGTTTCGTTGTATTGGTTTACTGGGGCTATCGGGTCGTCTTTTTGGCCGTACTATGCGCGGATGCACGGCCAATGGCCGATCCCCAGCGGGGGGACCGTGGACGTGCCCATGGGCTATTGCGCGTTTCCCAAGGAGATCATCCGGCCGCCCCGCTCGATCGCGCAGCAGATGTACACGAACATTCAGCGGTGGACGGTGATGGCTCGGGGTGGGCACTTCGCGGCGATGGAGCAACCTGAGGCGCTAGCGGAGGAGATACGGGCGTTTTTCCGGGGACGCGTGTAGTTCCGGTTCGGCCGCTGCCTGGCGATGCATCCCGGCCGTCAACTGGCCGTTCGACGCCGGCGGTCGTTGCGAACGCGGGATATTTCAACACGGAGAAGCGCGAGGGCCACGAAGGGCCGCTGAGGAAACAGGAATTGCCGATGGACCGAGGCCGATGGACCGAGGCCGATGGACCGAGCGGGCGGCTCATTCCTCAGCCGCATGCCGACGCGGTTTCGTCTGCGGAGGCGCGATGCCGACTATTTGACCATCTGCGATCGACTCGCTTCTCCGTGGCGCACCGTGGCCCTCGTTCGTCCTTCGTGTTGAAATGAAGGAAGAATAAACGCACTGGGTTTTGACGCTGACCCACCTCCCGGTTCCGTATTCCGACCGGGAGGTGGGCCTCAGCTCCGCCCTAGCTCAGAACTTGGAAACGCGTGTTTCCTTTGCGGTGATGAACTCCAGCAGGGCCGGCTTGCCTGCCCGGGTCTGCTCGATGCCGCGTTGGATTGCCGCCTTGATCTCCCCTGGCTGGGTCACCCGCTCGCCATAGCCGCCGAACGCCTTCGCCATGTCGGCGTAGTTGCCGGAGATATCGGTGGAACGATACTTCTCGGTCGAAATCGGCATCACCTTCAACTCGATCGCCATGGAGAAGTTGTTCAGCAGGATCGACAGGATGGGGATCCGCTCGCGCACCGCGGTCTCGAAGTCCATGCCGGTGAAGCCGATCGCCGCGTCGCCCCACAGGTTGATGCAGAGCTTGTCCGGCTTTGCCAGCTTCGCGCCCATCGCGAGGCCGAGCCCCATGCCTAGCTGCGTTGTCTTGCCCCAGCCGATGTAGGACAGCGGTTCGGTGGAAACCCAGAACGGCGAGATCTGGTCGCGCGGGCTGCCGGCGTCGTGGGTGATGATGGTGTTCTTGCCGTCAACCGTGTTCATCAGCTCCCAGATGACGCGGTATGGGCTCAGCGGCGCTTCGTTCGAGTTCAGCATGGGCCGCCACTGGGCCATCCATTCCTCGCGTATGGCGGTGATCTCGGCCACCACGGCGGACGAGTCGCGGTTTGCCTTGATGGTCTGGCGCAGTTCCCCGATCAGCGCGGCCAGCGTCAGTTTGGCATCGCCGACGAGGCCGATCGAACTGACGATGTCCTTGTTGAGGTGGTTCGGGTCCAGGGTGGCGTGGATGAAGGTTTTGCCCTTGGGGAATTTGATGCCGAAATTGGTCTCGGTGAACGAGCAGCCGATGCCGATGATCAGGTCGGCATTCTGCACGAAATGATGCACTGGTTTGGGCACGGCGTTGCCGCCGGAACCCAGCGACAGGGGATGGTTCTCCGGGAAGGAGCTTTTGCCGCCCAGGCTGGTGGTGACCGGAGCACCGAGCAGTTCGGCGAACTCACGCAGTTCGGGCCAGGCTTCGGCCCATTGGACGCCAGTGCCGGCATAGATCACCGGCCGTTTCGCCTTCAGGATCGCCGCGGCGGCCTTGCGCACATCCACCGGGTCGGGTCCATATTTGTGGACGCCGACCGGCGTGTAGTCGAGGTCGCCGATCTCCTCGTTCCAGATATCGGTCGGGATCTCGACGATGGCCGGGCCGCTGCGGCCGTTGCGGATGCTGCTCATCGCGCGGCGCATGATGTTGGACAGTTCGGCCGGGATGGTCACCGGTTCGGCGAACTTCGACACCCCGCGCATTTCGCGGACGGCGCTGTAGTTCGGCTCGATATTCGCGATTCGGCGGGGGTAGCCTTGCGGGATCACCAGCATCGGAACGGATTCCGAATAGGCCTGCGCCACGCCGCCGTACGCGTTTTCCGTCCCCGGGCCGTGCTGCATGCAGAACGCGCCGATCTTCTTGCCGGAGGTGACCCGGGAGATCGCATCCGCCATGTGCAGGCCGATTCGCTCCTGCCGGACGATGATCGGCCGTATGTCGGCCGCCGCGGCGTATTCCAGCAGGTGGTTGACGGGATAGCCGCAGAGGATCTCGATCCCCTCGCGTTTCATGATCTCAGCGACAGCCTGACCGACCTTCATCCGTCCATCCCCCGTTACAAGTGGTTCGTTTGATCCGGGTGTGCGTCTTTTTCGCTGCCCGGGTTGGGCGACCGTAGGACTGGGCTGACCGTCTGGCAACGTTGGCAACCGGCGCCGCCGTCACCACATCAAACGATATCGCGGCGTCGGTTCACCGGGCCTCGATCGGCGACACTATCTGTTGCGCTGATGCAGCCGTCGAACCACAATGGGTGGGATCGGCGCGGCCGACGATTCGGTCTCGCACAGGCTTCTCCGAAGAGGACAGGACAAATATGGACGGGTTAACCCGCGCTGCCGACGAACATCCCATCCGGTTTGACCTGCTGACCGAGAATCCCGTCTACAAGCCGTTCCGCTACCCCTGGGCGTACGAGGCCTGGCTGACCCAGCAACGCGTGCATTGGCTGCCCGAGGAAGTGCCGCTGGCCGATGACGTAAAGGACTGGCATCGCAACCTGACGGACGGCGAACGCAACCTGCTGACGCAGATATTCCGCTTTTTCACCCAGGCGGATGTCGAGGTGAACAATTGCTATATGAAGCACTACAGCCAGGTGTTCAAACCCACTGAGGTGCTGATGATGCTGTCTGCTTTTTCCAATATTGAAACGGTCCATATCGCTGCTTACAGCCATCTGCTCGACACCATCGGGATGCCCGAGATCGAGTACACCGCCTTCCTCAAATACAAAGAGATGAAGGACAAATACGACTACATGCACGGGTTCCGGGTCGATTCGCGGTTCGAGATCGCCAAGACGCTGGCTGCGTTCGGCGCCTTCACGGAGGGGCTGCAACTGTTTGCCTCGTTCGCGATCCTGCTGAACTTCCCCCGGTTCGGCAAAATGAAGGGCATGGGCCAGATCGTCACCTGGTCGGTGCGCGATGAAAGCCTGCATTGTGCCTCGATCATCAAGCTGTTCCGCACCTTCATCCAGGAGAATCCGGACCTCTGGACCGAGGATCTGCGCCGGGAGATCTACCTGACCTGCGCCACCATCGTCTCGCATGAGGATGCGTTCATCGATCTGGCGTTCGAACAGGGCGCGGTGGAGGGCCTGACGCCGCGCGAGGTCAAGCAGTACATCCGCTTTATCGCCGACCGCCGCCTGATCGAACTCGGCCTGAGCGAGCTTTTTCACGTTGCGAAGAACCCGCTGCCGTGGCTGGATGAGATGTTGAACGCGGTCGAACACGCCAATTTCTTCGAGAATCGCGCCACCGAGTACAGCAAGGCGTCCACCGCGGGCAGCTGGGAAGAAGCCTTCGCCGATTCGCCGGCCGCGGTCGCGGGACAGTCAGCGGTTTCGGTGGTCTGATAGCGCGTCCAGCCCGGCTGGCCAGGGCGCCTGCCTTGACGAGCCATATCCCCGCCGCTCACTTCGTGGCAGACTACTCGCCAAAGAGGGTTTCGTGTCGCAGCGCATGGCTATCGTATCACGAGACCCGGTTAATTTTGCTGTGTCGGCATTTTTGACGAAATTCGCGTCAGAGTTAACGAGTTTTTCACGTGCGCTGCGTTCCATTGTGCATGAGTCATCCTGCGTTCTGCGCTGTCCCGTCATTGATCAGGACCAAGCATTTCGTGCGTGGAGGGTGCGCCGGGCACCGATTGGAGGGTTCGATGGTGGATACCATCTTGTTAGGGGTGGCAGTGAGCCAGACTGACGACGATGCGGGGCGGGAAACTGGCACGGGCGCAGCGCCCCGATATAGCCGGCGACTTTCGGACAAGATTCTGATTGCGTTCCACCACGCCTGCGATCAAGCGGACTTCGAGGTGGCGGAACAGCTTCTGCATATCCTGGAAATGATGCTGACTCGTCGGCCGCTGACACCGGACGGAACGCGCCGGCGCAACATGGAAAGCCTGATCGCCGCGCATGAGCGTCTGTGGCACCTGCGTCATCCCAATTCTGACGAGATGTGAGCCGTCGAACCGAGCGGGTGTTGGTGCGGATGGTTGGTGCTAGCCTGGCAGATCAAGTGGCGCACCATCCCGCAAGATCGCCCGCGCTGGTTCAGTGAAGGAACCGTCCGGATCATGCAGGACAAGCCCCGCTGCGAGTCGCATGGGGCTTCGTGCCTGCTTCACGCCGCGCAACAGGACCAGCTTCGCCGGGCGTCCGGCCTTCGGCCAAAGCGGAAACAGCACGGTACAGGGGCAGCGGCTTTCGGCCATGGCCGCCAGGCAGGGCGGGATCATCATAGCTGGCACGATCAGCGTCATGGTGCCGCGATCACGCAAGGCATGGCTGAGCCGTTTGATCCACCCGGCCATCAATGCGGTGGACCCCCGCTTGGCGGTGTCCCGGCCGACGATCGGCGAGGCGGTTCCGTTTGGCGGGTGGTAAGGCGGGTTGGCGATCGCGTGGTCGAATGGATGAGGCAACAGCGCGGTCTCGAAGCAGCCTGTGACGATCTCGATGCCGGCCATGCCATTGGCACATGCGTTCACCGCCGCCAGTTCCGCGGCTGTTTCGTCAATCTCCACACCGACGGCGCGCACGCCAGGAATCCGTGAGCTCAGACACAGCAGGGTCGCCCCGGCGCCGGTGCCAGCTTCCAGAACGTGTTCGCCGGACCGAGCCGGGACGGACGCGGCCAGCAGCACGGGTTCAATCCCGCTGCGAAACCCGGCGGTTGGCTGGCGGTGGATGACCCGGCCGCCCAGCAGATGGTCCTGGGTGGTCAGCACTCGCCGGCGTCGCGCAAGATGCGGCACGCCCGGTGGAAATCGTCCGTGCTGACGACCAGCCGGCGCGGGATCGCACCGGCGCTGCCTTCCAGGACACTGGTATGACCGTCGAGCAGCACCGCCTCGATTCCCGCGTCTGCCAGCAGGGCGGTCAGAAATGACAGTCTGACCACGTTATTGGAAGTGATGACGACGCGCATGAATGGATCGTGAGCCGGATGGTACTTGCGCGCAACAGGGCTGAGCGGCAGGCGTTGGATGTCTCGATCTGGCAGGGGACATTGATTCGGCTGGATTATCCTGTCGAATCACCGGCTCTTGCCGTTGGGCGAACCATCGATCGACGCCACTCCGAACGGTGTGGTGGCGCGCCTTGATGCTCGGATGGCGGCTTGACCCCCTTTGCTGGCCACCGATATGAAGGTCGGCCCCTCGGGCAAATCGGGAGAACCAGTTGGGCAGCGTCGCCAGTCCCCTTGATCTAGGCGTGACGCTCGTGTCCGGTTCGGCCGAACACAAGCACGAGGACGCCTTGTCGGCCTTGGTCGCCCTCGTAGAGGCGGACCTGGAGGCCTGCAACCGCGTCATCGTAGCCCGGATGGACAGCCCGGTCTCGCTGATCCCGCAGCTTGCCGCGCATATCGTGGCGGCCGGCGGCAAGCGGTTGCGTCCCCTGCTTACGCTCGCCGCCGCCCGGCTGTGCGGCTATCCCGACCGCGACGGGGCCGCCCGCCACGTCGATCTCGCTGCCTGTGTCGAGTTCATCCACACCGCGACATTGCTGCACGACGATGTTGTGGATGAAAGCCAGCTTCGCCGCGGCCTGGCGTCGGCCAACGCGGTGTTCGGCAACAAGGCATCGGTCCTGGTCGGCGATTTTCTGTTCGCCCGGGCCTTCCAGTTGATGGTGGATGATGGATCGCTGAAAGTCCTGGCGATCCTGTCGCAGGCGGCGGCGACCATTGCCGAGGGCGAAGTGCTGCAGCTGGTGACGCAGAACGACCTGTCGACCAGCGAGGCGCGGTACCTGGAGGTGATTCAGGGCAAGACCGCCGCGCTGTTCGCCGCCGCCTGTCAGATCGGCGCGGTGGTCGCCAACCGCCCGGAATGCGAGGAAGAGGCGCTTTCCGCATACGGCATGAAGCTCGGGATTGCCTTCCAGCTTGTCGATGACGCGCTGGACTACGTCGCCGACCAGGCCACACTGGGCAAGACGATCGGGGACGATTTTCGGGAAGGCAAGATCACCCTTCCGGTCCTGGTCGCGTTCCTCGCCGGCGACGATGCGGAGAAAGCGTTCTGGCGAAGGACGGTCGAGTCGCTGGACCAGACTCATTCGGATCTCGATCATGCGATGCGCCTGATCGCCGGTCACGGCGCGATCGGTGTCACGCTGGAGCGTGCCCAGCGCTTCGTGCAGGAGGCGAAAGCCGCGCTGACGATCTTTGCCGACAGCCCGTTCCGGCGGGCACTTGCCGATGTCGCCGATTATACGGTGCAGCGGCTGCGTTGAGCTGGTCCGTTGGGTCGGCGAATCGGTCAACCTGCCATGGCTCTCCCCTGCAGGTTGTGCCACTGTAGGTGCGGCAGAGTCGCGGTCGCGAAATCAGTGGCGAAACGAACCAAGCATCGAGGCAAGTCCGTTCCCCGAGACGGCGGTCGGCCGCCGTCGCGCGGCGTGGGCAGACTACCCGATACCGCGGTTGTTCAGATCACCGGGACGGATCGGGATGGCGATGCCGTCGCTCGTCCCGTCGAGTGGGAAAGGACGGCCGGTCCGCCGCCGATGGTCCTGATGCAGCCGGAACGGCATGGCACGCCGGCGCTCGCGCCGGGAGAGCGGGTGCTGGTGCGGCTCAAGCCAATGGGATCGGGTCGCTACGAAGGCCGGACGTTGCGCCGCATCGGCGAAACGCCTGGCAGGATCCTGGGTGTGTTCAAGCGCGGGCGCACCGAAAACCGGATCATTCCGACCGACCGGCGTTCAAAGGCTGAATGGATCGTTCCGGTGGGTCAGGAAGGCGGCGCGGAGGCGGACGAAATCGTGCTGGCCGAACCGGTCGCTCAGCATCTGCACCTCGGGTTGAAGCCCGCGCGGGTGCTGGAACGGCTCGGCAAGCTTGGTGATGCCCGCTCGATCAGTTTGATCGCCATCCATACCCACGACATTCCGCAGGTGTTTCCGGACTCGACCCTGGAAGAGGCGAAGCGCGCCCGCGGTGTCAGGCTGGGCAGCCGGACCGACCTGCGCGATATCCCGCTGATCACCATCGACGGCGCCGACGCGCGGGATTTCGATGACGCGGTTTTTGCCGAACCGGATCCGGACCACGCGGGCGGGTTCCGTCTGGTGGTCGCGATCGCCGACGTGGCGCATTACGTGCGGCCGGGTTCCGCGCTGGATCATGCCGCCGGCATCCGCGGCAACAGCGTCTATTTCCCTGATCGTGTCGTGCCGATGCTGCCGGAAGCGCTGTCCAACGGCTGGTGCAGCCTGCGGCCGAAGGAAGACCGCGGCTGCCTGTTCGTCGACATGCGGATCGACCGCGCCGGCCGCAAGACCAGTCACCGGTTCGGTCGCGGATTGATGCGCAGCGCCGCCCGCATGACCTACGAAGACGTCCAGGCAGCCGAGGATTCGCACAACAACCTGGGTCTGCCGCTGCCACACCTCTACGCCGCCTTCCGAACATTGTTGGCCGCGCGGTTGGAGCGTGGCACGCTGGACCTGGATCTGCCGGAACGGAAAGTGGTGCTCGATGACCAGGGCCGGGTGGCCAGTGTCGCGCCGCGCCCGCGCCTGGACAGCCACCGGCTGATCGAGGAGTTCATGGTCCTGGCCAATGTCGCGGCGGCCGAGGAACTGGAACGGCTCCACATGCCGTGCATGTACCGGGTCCATGCGCCGCCATCGGATGAAAAGCTCGAAGCCCTGCGCGGCTTTCTTTCGACTCTGGGCATTTCTCTGCCGCCCGGGAACCAGGTCCATCCGCGCGATTTCGATCGCGTCCTGCGGCGTTACGCCGGCACGCCGGAATCGCAACTGATCAGCGAGGTCATGTTACGCAGCCAGTCGCAGGCCGCCTACAGCCCCGACAATATTGGTCATTTTGGTCTTGCATTGCCGCGGTACGCGCATTTCACCAGTCCGATCCGCCGCTACGCGGACCTGCTGGTGCATCGCGCCCTGATCAAGGGTCTTCGGTTCGGACGCGACGGCATTAGCGATGACCAGGCCGCGGCGTTGCCCGAGATCGGCGAGCGGATCACCGAGACGGAACGGCGTGCCCAGCAGGCGGAGCGGGATGCGATCGACCGCTACCTGGCGGCGTTCATGGCAGATCGGATCGGCGGGCGTTTCGCCGCACGCATATCTGGTGTGACTCGTTTCGGACTGTTCGTGACTGTTACGGAGACGGGGGCCAGCGGTATCGTGCCGTTCGCTACGCTGCCGGACGACTATTGGCAGTATGACGAACGGGAGCAGACGCTGACGGGCCGCCGCACACAGAAGGTCTATCGCCTGGCGCAGGAGGTCGAAGTTCTGTTGTCCGAAGCCAATCCGGTGACCGGCGGCATGGTGTTCCATGTGATTGAGGAGGCCACGGCGGGCCACGCGGACGAGCGGCGGGCGGCGGGGTCCGCACGGTTTCGTTCTGGGAAACGGCCCCCGGGGAAAGGGCCGCCAGGGAAAGGGCAGCCAGGGAAAGGGGGCCCGGCGGTGGGGTTGCCCGGGGATCGACCCCTCGGGAAACGGCCGCCTCGCCGGTGATCCGAATCAGTGTCCTCCTGATGCTGTTCGTTATTGGACGAGCGCAGGCTGAAACTTTGGCGGGCGGTGGGTTCGACCTGGGACGCCTGACCGCTGTCTACAGCGATGCGCTGACCTTCATCGCGCCGCGTATTCTGGACCCGATTCCGGTCCCGCAGCTAACCGTGTGGGGTCTGCAGGGGCTGACCGCGCTGGACCCCACGATGCAAGTCGTGGCCAAGGATTCGAGGTTGCAGCTATTTCGTCAGGATCAGATCGTGCTTGACGTTCTGGCGCCGAAAGATGAGGCGCCCGCTTCCTGGGCGAAGGCCGCGGCCGCATTGACCCTTGCCAGTTTTCCGGTTTCGACGCCGATAAGACGAGCGGGGATCCAAGGCGTCATTCAAGGTTTCTTCGACGAGATGTTCAGCCGTCTTGATCCTTATTCGCGCTACGTGCCGCCGGTCGAGGCTGGCGAGGACCGTGCGAGGCGAGCCGGTCGGGCGGGTCTGGGGCTGGCAGTGGGCCAGCGTGGCCAACTGATCGAAGTTCGCTCCGTCGTGCGCGATAGCCCGGCCGCCATTGTCGGGCTGCGGCCGGGGGACATCCTGGTCGCCATCGACGGCCAGCGGACGCAGGACCAGGACCCGATGACGATCGCCGCGTTGCTGTCCGGTGCCGAGGGTTCGGTTGTCACGCTGTCCTGGCGCGGACGCGATGGGCACACCCGCGAGGCCCAGCTGGTGCGTGCGATGGTGCCGCCGGAAACCGTCTTCGCGCAGCGCTTCGCGGATGTCCTGGTGCTGCGGATCACCAGTTTCAGCAACAGCACGGCGTCCCATCTCGCGTTGTCGGTGCAGGATGCACTGTCCGAACCGCATCCGGTCGATGGGATTGTTTTGGACCTGCGCGAAAACCGCGGCGGGCTGCTGCGTCAGGCGGTGACGGCCGCGGATGCGTTTCTGCCCGCGGGCCTGGTGGCGACCACGATCGGGCGCGATCCCGATTCGATGAATGTCTGGCACTCCACTGAGGGCGAGTTGGCGGAGAACGTGCCGCTGATCATCCTGGTCGACGGCCACACCGCAAGTGCCGCGGAAATCCTGGCCGCCGCGCTGGCGGACCGTGGACGGGCGGTGGTGGTTGGCAGCGAGACGGTGGGGAAGGGGATGGTGCAGACGATCGACCCGCTGCCGGACGGCGGGGAACTGTTCGTCACCTGGAGCCAGACGCTCGGCCCGCTGGGCTGGCCGATACAGGGATTGGGCGTGTTGCCGCAGGTCTGCACCAGCCTGGGGTCGGAAGCGTTGAGCCGGCAACTGGCATCGCTGTCGACAGGCTTCCAGCCGATGGCGGAGGCAATCCGGCGGTCGCGGGCGGCCAGGGTGCCGGTATCGGCGTCCGATGTGCTGGAGATACGGGCACCGTGTCCGGCGTCGGAGGGTAGAGCGGCGGATCTGGAGGTGGCGCGAGCGCTGATCGCCAACCCGGCGGCCTATGCCGCGGCGCTGCTGTCGCCGATGGTCGACCGGTAGGAGGGCGGTACCGTGTCGGTATTGGAGCGGCAAGCTGGCTCTGGTTCCGTGACCTGCCAGCGGCGGGCTACGGACACGATGCCGGCGACGGCCTCAACGGCGCGTCGATCGTCCTCATTCATCTCGGTGCGCCAACGCTGGCACACCAGAGCGGCGTTCTGGAACACGCCATAGAAGGCTGATGGCCCGACATGCCTTGCGCTGCGCCGGACGAAGTCGGCCGTTTGAGTGTTCCAGGTCAGTCCGGCGAAGGCCATCGCCTCCCGGGCGACGTGTTCGGGGTCAGCGCAAAGGTCTTCATATCGGATGATCCACGCGTTCGGCAGCCCGGCCAGAGCCGCTTCGGCGGTCTCGTTGAAGGCCACCCAGCCCCAGGCGTATCGAGCGGCCTCAGGCAATCGCGCGAATGCGGTGCCATCGATACCATAGGACGCGGCGCAAGCCATGGCCCGGACCAGATCAAGCGGCAGGTCGCCGCCTTCGCGCAGTTGGAATTTGCGTTCTCGTGCGCCCCGCATGAGCGAGAAGACCTGAGCGCCCGGCTGCCGCATGATCAGGATGGTGCGGCTGGTGGGCAGTGCCCGAGCGGCTACGCCGATACCATCGCACCAGCGGACGGTCTTGATGACGACCCGCGCGCGCTCAACAGTGCCGAGGTCGGGTAATGGCAGTCGGGCGACGAGATCCGGGGCGAGCGGCAGGCCTCCCAGCGCACCGGCGACGGCGGAACGCAAAAGGCGGGCCGGGGTGGTCTGCCAGGATTTGGGAAAAAACGGGCGCTTGGCACTGGTGCGCAGGCTGTGATCGGCGATCCACTGGCTCACCAGCGCATTTATGTTGGTTTCGTCGAGATTGGTTGGGGACGGAACCCACTCATCCGGTTCGTGCCGATACACCACATCCGGATGGCTATCGAGTATCTTGGCGAGCCAGGTCGTTCCGGATCTTGGCGCCCCAACGACAAATGTTACGCCCGCTTCACCTTCAGGGAGCGGGTCGGGCGATAAGTGACGCTGTGGCCTGATGGGCGGGGTCGGCGAGGAGGAGTTTACGTCGTCTCGGCGGTCCGGCCGACGGCGATCCACGTGTTGAACGGGACACTCGATGGCGGCTCGATCTGCCACCGACTTGTTCATGTCCGTGCCATCCGGGGACGGCCGCGTGTTCCGCGCTGTTCTTCACCGATCCTGAAGTGCAGGCAGATTTGTGATTCTATTGTATCGAATTCCGGGAGGGTGACGCCGCGGCTTGCTTCGTGCGAGAGAAAAACCGCACTCGCCCTGGCGTTCACTGACAAAATCACAACCGCCCCACGATCAGTTTAAGTGACATCTAGTAGCCGCGACGGGGGCTGATGGCAAGATGGCATTTGTAACCAGATATTTGTTGGGTGCAGGGCTTATTTTACAGATAGCGTGATCTGAATAATGATATAAGTATAGGGTGACGAGGCATCTACAAATCGACACTGTATCGGTTGATCATGCGTCCTTGGTGTGATGCAATGCCAGGTTGCATAGGTAGCCGCCGACCAAATCGCACGGTATTCAACATTGCCGCACGCGGCTGTTAGGCATGTTCATTCGACGATGCTCGCATCCCCGACTATGGCCTTCCTGTTGCGGTAGAAAACCGACAGAATAGTAGGGTCTTCTCGTTGCGATCAGATCTTCGGGTCGTCAAGGGGACCGGGCCAAATCCGACGACCAATCAGTTGAGGAATGCGGGCGGTGGGGCTCCACATTGCGGTGCACAGCGTATCGTTCCGCGGTGTGGCTCGATAGAAGACATTCATGTGCCAGGGGCCGCTTCAGGTCAAACCGGCGTATCGCGCTTCGGTGATGCGCGATACCAGGCGGCAACCGAGTCGGACGCTAACCCAGATCCACCGCGAATCGCGTCAGATCGGCTAGCCGGCAATGCCTCAGGGCGCCCTCCTCGGTGGAGCGTAGCACCACCTGAGGCGCCGCCCCAGCCTCGAACGCCTCCTGCCAACGTGGCGCGCACAGGCACCAGCGGTCGCCCGGATTAAGTCCGGCAAAGCCGAACTCCGGATGCGGAGTCGACAGATCGTTGCCTTGCGCCTTGCTGAACGCCAGGAACTCGGTCGTCATGACGGCGCACACCGTATGGCTGCCGAGGTCCTCCGGGCTGGTCTCGCAGCATCCGTTCCGGAAGAATCCGGTCATCGGATCGTTGGAGCAGACCCCGATCGGGCCGCCCAGAACATTGCGCGAAGGGCGGCGGCCTGGCCGGCGGCCGGTTTCGTCGAATGGCATGCAAATTCCTCGATGCTTACGACTTTGTTTACCATTGCCCGCGACAATGCCGCCATGAGCAAGCGCATTCAATCCTCTACCATGGCGATTGCCAACACGTTCGCATTCAACGGCATCGAGGCGGTGCCGGTCGAGGTGCAGGTGCAGATCGCGCCTGGTGCGCCTGGCCTCGTGCTGGTCGGCCTGCCCGACAAGGCGGTGGGCGAAGCGCGGGAGCGTGTTCGTGCCGCGTTTTCCTCCATGGGCCTGTCGCTGCCGCTGAAGCGGGTGCTGATCAATCTGAAGCCGGCCGATCTGCTCCAGGAAGGCAGCCACTTCGATCTTCCTCTCGCGCTGGGCCTGCTCGCTGCGATGGACGTGCTGCCGCGTGAC
>JAQGHW010000161.1 GCA_028291505.1 Rhodopila sp.
CCGGAGGTGAGCCCCGCGCGGATTTCATGGAAGCGGCCATAGATCACGCGGTCGAGCGTCGAAGCATCGTAAGCGAACGGTCAGCACCGTCACTCTCCGGGACTTGACTTGGCTGTCCACCCTGCCACGCGGCGGGGCGCTGATCCGCTTCGATCTTCGGACGCGCTGCAGCCAGCGCGGTTCAGCGCGAGCAGACTCCTTCTGTAGCTACAGAAGGAGTCTGCTCCGAGGGTCGGCTATCGCGGCGCGGTGGTGGCCATCCGCCATGGCACCAGTTCGTCGATGCGATTGATGGCATGGCCCTCAGCGATCTTGGCCAGAATATCCCGGAGATAGGCTTCCGGGTTCACGCCGTTCAGTTTTGCGGAAGTCACCAGGGTGTAGATCGACGCTGCCCGCTCACCACCGCTGTCCGAACCACAGAAAAGGTAATTCTTTCTGCCAAGGGCTATGCTGCGCATCGCGTTCTCGGCGACGTTGTTGTCCACCTCGAGCCGCCCGTCGGTGAGGAAGCGGGTGAGTGCTTCACGCCGATCGATCGTATAGCGGAAGGCCTTGGCGAGTTCCAGCTTGCCCGACAGTTTAACCACGGTCGCTTTGCCCCAGTCGAAGAACTTATCGAGCAGCGGAGCTGTCTCGCGCCGATGTTCCACCCGTTCGGCGGCAGGGGCGAATCGCGCCTTGTCCTCGATCGCATAGACTGCGGCGATCCGATCCAATGCCTCTTTGGCAACCGGCGATTTGGTGGCCTCCCAGACCTCGTAAAACTTCCGGCGACAGTGGGCCAGGCACGCAACTTCCGTGATCGGACCTGGCTTGGTCCGGGCTGGATTGTACAGCCCCTCAAACCCGGCGTAGCCGTCAGCCTGAAGGAAGCCGGTGAAGCTCGCCATGTGCGCCGTCGGATGCTCGGCCCCACGGTCGGGGCTGTAGAAATAGGCGGCGGCCGGAGCGGCCGGGCCACAAAACAGCCGATCGTCGCGCACATAGACCCACAGCCGCCCGGTCGCAGTCCGCCCGAGGCCCGGCGCCAGCACCGGCACCGTGGTGTCGTCGCCGTGGATCTTCTCGGCGGCGAAGACATGTTGGCGGATCTTCGCTACCACTGGGTCGAGCAGCCAGGCTGCCTGCCCCACCCAATCGCCGAGCGTCGAGCGGTCGAGTTCAAGACCCTCGCGCGCATAGATCTCGCTCTGGCGGTAGAGCGGCAGATGATCCACAAATTTCGATACCAGCAGGTGTGCCAGCATGGCGGGAGTGGCGCGCCCACGTGGGGTCGGCATCGGCGGTGCCGGGGCCTGCGTAATCGCATCGCAGGCGGTGCAGGCGTATTTGGGCCGGACGTGACGGATCACCTGGAAGTGGCCGGGCACGTAATCCAGCACCTCGGTCACGTCCTCGCCGAGCTTGGCCATGCCCTTGCCGCAGTCGGGACAATGGCAGGCGCCATCATCGGCAGGCTGATGCACGACCTCCTGGCGCGGCAGATGATCGGGCAGCGGCTTGCGCTTCGGCTTGGCGCGCTCGCGGATCGGACCGACAGGTTCGGCGGCCTCAGCTTCGGCTTTCGCAACGGCCTCGGCCTCGCCGGTTTCCAGTTCCTCGAGCCGCAGTTCGAGTTGCTCGATCTGCCGCGTGATCCGCTCCGACGAGCGGCCAAACTGCATGCGGCGCAGCTTGGCGATCTGCAACTTGAGCTTTTCGATCTCCAGCGCCTTATACTGCACTGAGAGCTCCGCCACCTTCAGTTCGCTCTGGCAGGCCAGTGCGAAGGCATGCAGTTCGGCGAGATCAGTGGGCAGTTGCGCCGTAGCGAGCGACATGCCAAAGCTATATTTGATCATATACCGGTCGACTATATTAAAATACGAATCGGTGCTTTGTTAGACCAGCACTGGTCGAATCGGAGCCGGTGGTGTTACTGTACGGCGCCAGTCCATTGCCTCGATCAGCACAGCCATCTGCGCCGGTGTCAGCGTCATTGCGCCATCGACGATCGGCGGCCAGACGAACCGACCCTTCTCCAGCCGTTTGGCGAGCAGCCACAGGCCGCTGCCATCCCAATATATGGCCTTAAAATAGTCACCCCGCTTGCCGCGGAAGATGAACAGACTCCCGTCGAAAGGACTTTGCCCGATGACCTGTTGGACTTTCGCTGCAAGGCCATTGAACCCGGCCCGCAGATCGATCGGCTGGCAGGCGAGGAACACCTTCGTCCCCGGCGCCAGGCTGATCATGTCGCCCCCTTCATCGCGCGCAACACACGAGACAGCGCCTTCTCGCTTACGAAGGCATCGACGCTGACCCGGGCACCGTTCGGCAGCACAATCTCGATTCCGCCAACGCCGCTGTCGCTGACCCGCACGGGCCGCGGTGGCTCTGGCGGCTGCGGCTGTGCCAGCGCCGCTGTATCGCCACAGCTCGATCCGCCAAACACCCCCAACGGGATGAACGGCGGCGTCACCGGGGCCTGCATCACCGCCGCGGCGGCTTTCCAGGCAGCACGCCAGTTGTACAACACGCTCTCAGAAATCCGGTGACGTCGCGCCACGACCGTCACCTTGCCGCCTTCGGCTTCTACTTCTGCCAGCAATGCTGCCTTCTCCGGCGCCGTCCATTTTCGCCGCCGTTCAACCCGTGCAATGATCTCGACATCCGCCAAAGCTGCCTCCTTCTGAAGCTACGGAACGCCACCCCAGCGGATGTAAATCTCAGACGTTTCGGCCGTCATTTCCACACGCGGCTGACCGGTCGCTTACGATACTTCGAAACTGTCGTCGAGATGCTGAAGGTGAAGCTTGATTTCGTCGAGCTTCGCCGGACCGAACGGTCGATCTGGCTCCGCCAGCCGGGCGCCAACGTGGACCTGCAGTTCAGCCGCAGCGAGACGGCGAACCGCGATGCTGACAAACTGCGATCGCAGGTTTCTTTCCTGAGTGAAACACCGAGGGCGGATCTGGAAGACCTGGCCGCGTGGGCCGAGACGCATGGCATGGAAACGTTCGTCGGCAGCTACTCGGATCGGGAGTTCTATCTGGACGCGCCAGGTGCCTTCGTG
>JAQGHW010000174.1 GCA_028291505.1 Rhodopila sp.
CAGGGCGGCAAATTCCTCTTTCATCCAGCCGGAGCCGACACCGGCGATGACGCGACCGCCGGACAGCACATCCGCCGTGGTGAGCAGCTTCGCGGTCAGGACGGCGGGACGGTATGGCACGACCAGTACGGATGTGAGCAGCTTGATGCGTTGGGTGCATCCGGCGAGGAAGGTCAGCGTGGCGATGGCGTCGAAACACTCGCCTGTGGGCGCGCCAGGCCAGATACCGTCGGCGGTGTACGGATAGCGCACGTCTGTGTGGAGCGGAACGATCAGGTGGTCGGCCACGCCGATGATGGCGTAACCCGCAGCCTCCGCGTTCGAGGCCATTGCCATGATGTTCTCGCGCGTGGTCAGGCAGCCGCGCGTGCCGATGTGTAAGCCGAAGTCCATCTTCGGACTGCTCCCGGTTGCCTCTTTGCGTCACATCGTGTGCTATCGAAGACCATAACACAATCCGAGCAGGAGGAACGAATGCAGATCGGTTGTAGCGCCCCAACGAGCGGCCCGTTGATCGAGCCGGATAGCCTGCTTCGCATCGCGACCGAGGCCGAAAAACTGGGCTTCGATTACGTCACCGTCAGCGACCACGTGATGATCCCGACCAGCATCGCGTCGCGGTATCCGTATTCCGATTCCGGCGAATTCCCGTCTGGTGCGGCGGCGCCCCGGCTGGAGCAGTTGACGGCTGCGACATTCATCGCGGCGGCGACGTCCAAGCTGCGGATTGTCACCTCGGTGATGGTGGTGCCGCATCGTCCGGCGGTGCTGACGGCGAAGATCCTGGCGACGATCGATTTCCTGTCGAAGGGGCGCCTGACGTTAGGTATCGGCGCGGGGTGGTGCGAGGAAGAGTTCATCGCGATCGGGGCACTTCCGTTCGCCGAACGTGGCGCCGTGACGGACGAATTCATGGCCGTCTGCAAAGAACTCTGGACCGCGGACGAACCGAAATTCGACGGCAAATATGTTAAGTTCAAGGACGTGCTGTTTCCGCCGAAGCCGCCACAGGGATCGATCCCGATCTGGGTTGGCGGCGAGAGCGGCCCGGCGATGCGGCGGACGGCTCGGTACGGCGATGCCTGGTACCCGATTGGCACCAACCCGCAGTTCCCGATGGACACGTTGACTCGCTTCAAGGCTGGTGCGGCAAAACTGCGGGCGTTGACCGAGAAAGCCGGTCGTGACCCTGCGGCGGTGGGGCTGGCTTATCGCGTGTCGTCGAACCCCGAGGCTCAGCCTAAAGGCACGGTCGACGGCCAGCGGAAGCTGTTCACCGGTGGGGCGGCGGATTACGCCGGCGATATCAAAGCGCTGCAGGATGTCGGGGTGACCGCGTTCGATTTCGGCCTGTTCGGCGCCGACCTCGAGGCGTCGGTCGGCAACCTGCGCCGTTTCCGCGACGACGTCATGGCGAAGGTCCGTTAGTCATGCAGCTTGGCATCACGGTTGGCATGTCGGGGCCGCATCCGAAGCTCGACATGGAGATGATCCTGGAGGCCGAACGCCTGGGTTTCTCCCAGGTGTGGACGGGGGAGGCGTACAGCACCGATGCTGTGTCGCCGGCGGCGTGGATCCTCGCGCGGACGACAAAGATCAAGGCTGGGACAGGCATCATGCAGATGCCGGCGCGTACCCCGGCCTGCGCGGCGATGACCGTGCTGTCGTTGCAGGCGCTGTCGGGGAATCGGTTTATCTGCGGGATTGGACCGTCTGGCCCTCAGGTCATCGAGGGCTGGCATGGTGTGCGTTTCGGCAAGCCGATGCAGCGGACGAAGGAATATATCGCGATCATCAAGCAGATCCTGGCGCGGGAAAAGCCGCTGGAGTTCCACGGCGATCAATATTCGATCCCATACGACGGTCCGGATGCGTCGGGACTTGGGAAGCCGTTGCGCAGTATTGCCCACGGCGATCCGAATGTGCCGTTTTACACTGCCTCGATTACGCCGGCCGGTTTGCGAATGGCGGGCGAGGTCGCCGATGGCAATCTGCCGATCTTCTTCTCGCCCGATGCGCCGGATGTGGTGACGGGGCCGACTCTGGAGGGTCGCAAGAAGGTCGGCCTCGGCATGGCCGGGTTCGATACGGCGCCGTTCGTTCGCGCCAAGATGGGTCCGGATGTCGCGGCGTGCCGGGACGCGATCCGGCCTGAACTTGCGCTGTATATTGGTGGGATGGGCGCGCGTTCGAAAAATTTCTACAACGATATGATCTCGAAGATGGGGTTCGAGGGGGAAGCGCGGGCGATCCAGGACTTCTATCTGGACGGCAAGAAGAACGAGGCTGCCGCGGCGGTGCCGGACGCGCTGATCGATGCGATTTCGCTATGCGGCCCGGCGGAACGGATCAGGGAGCGGCTGGCGGCCTGGAAGGACGTTGCCAAGGCAGGGCATGTCGGCACCATGGTGCTGAAGGGCACCAGCGTCGATGTGCTGCGTGTCGTGGCGGAGGCCGTGCTGTAGCCGGATGCCGCTGGTTCCCCTAGCTTCGTGCCAACCAACAATGGAAACACCGCTATGAGCGAAGCCCCTGTCGTACGCCTCGAAAAAGACGGCGAAGTCGGCGTCATCATCGTCAACTATCCGCCGGTCAACGCGCTCGGGCCAGGGGTGTCCGAGGGCATCATCGAGTCCCTGAATACGGCCAATGCGGATCCGTCGATCAAGGCCATGGTGCTGATGGGCGACGGCCGCAGCTTCATCGCCGGCGCGGACATTCGCGGCTTCGGCACCGGGCGCAAGCGCGCACCGATCGGTCAGCGCACATACGATGTGCTGGACGCCAGTCCCAAGCCCGTGGTGGCGGCGATTCATGGTTTCGCCCTTGGCGGCGGTCTGGAGAACGCCATGGCCTGCCACTACCGCATTGCCGTTCCATCCGCGAAGGTGGGTCTGCCGGAAGTGCTGATCGGCATCTTGCCCGGAGGTGGCGGCACGCAGCGTCTGCCACGCCTGGTTGGGGCGAAGACCGCGCTCGAGATGATCACCTCCGGCCGCCACGTTCCAGCGCCGGAAGCTGCCCGGCTCGGTATTGTCGACGAGGTGCTGCCGGAAAATGCGAGGCTGCGTCAGGCTGCGGTCGCTTATGCCGCCAAGATTGCCGATGTCCGCCCACTGCCGCGTGTGCGCGACAAGGCCGTCACCGCTGAACCGGGTATCTTCGACGCCGTGCGCAAGTCGATTGCCCGCAAGGCTCGCAACCAGAAGGCGCCCTATAGCTGCATTGCCGCCGTCGAGGCCTCCTCCACGCTGCCGTTCGATCAGGGCATCCAGCGCGAGGCCGAATTGTTCGCCGAACTGGAATCCTCGGACGAAGCGAAGGCGCTGCGCTATGCATTCTTTGCCGAACGCGAAGTCGCCAAATTGCCCGATCTGCCGACCAACGTGGCTCCGCGCGACTTCAGTGCTCCGGCGGTTATCGGCGCCGGCACCATGGGCGGCGGCATCGCGATGTCGTTCGCGGATTTCGGCTACGACGTGAAAATCATGGATGCCACCCAGGAGGCGCTGGATCGTGGCATGGAGCGCATTCGCAACAACTATGCGACGTCGGTCAAGCGCGGTAGCCTGGCGGAGGACGAGATGCAGCGCCGCCTCGCGCGGATCCATCCCGTTGCCGGCTACGAAGACATCAGCGACTGCGACGTTGTCGTCGAAGCCGTGTTCGAACGGATGGATGTGAAGAAGCCGGTATTCGAAAAACTCGATGCGGTCATGAAGCCCGGCGCGTTTCTATTTTCCAACACCTCTGCGCTTGATATGGATGAACTGGCCGCGGCGACCAAGCGTCCCGAATACGTTGCTGGAATACATTTTTTCTCGCCGGCCAACGTGATGAAATTGCTGGAGGTCGTGCGTCCGTCGAAGGCATCACCCGAAACGCTGATGACCGCCATGGCGCTGGGCCGGCGGATCGGCAAGATCTCGGCGATGGCTGGCAACACTGACGGTTTCGTTGCCAACCGCTCACGCGCGCCGTTCAACAGCGAAATGGTCATCCTGCTGGAGGAAGGCTGTCTGCCGGAGCAGGTGGACAAGGTGATGGTCGATTTCGGCTACCCGATGGGACCGTTTGCCGTGGGCGATCTGGCGGGGCTGGATATCGGTGCGGAAGGGCGCAAACGACGGGCGCTGGCCAATCCGAATTATCGCAAGCTGCCGATCGCCGACAAACTGGTGGAGATGGGCCGGTACGGCCAGAAGACCAGCGCCGGCTGGTATCGTTACGAGAAAGGCGACCGCACCCCGCATCCCGATCCTGAAGTGGCCGCCATCATCAAGTCCGTCGCCGCCGAAATGGGGGTTCCGCAGAAGTCTTTCACGGACATTGAAATTCTGCAGCGGCTGCTGTTCGCCTCGGTCAACGAGGCTTGCCGTATCCTGGAAGAAGGCAAGGCTTACCGAGCCAGCGATGTCGATGTGATGTGGTTGCATGGGTTCGGTTTTCCGCGCTACCGCGGCGGTCTGATGTACTGGGCCGATGGGATCGGCGTTAAGAACGTCTACGCGCAGATCTCGTCCTGGCATCAACAATATGGCGAGCGCTGGGCTCCATCGCGTCTGCTGCGCCAACTGGCGGAAACCAACACGCCGTTCCGCGAAGCTAAACCAGCCCCGTTTGCCTGATGGTGGTTCCATGACCGATCTCGATGCACTCACCGACGACCAGTTCCGCATGCACGTTCGCGGATGGATCGAGGCGAACTATCCGTCGGAGATCCGCAACCCGCCGCAGCGGCTGCACTTCAAGGACAACAAGCCCTGGTACATGAAGCTGGCCGAACAAGGCTGGTTGTGTCCGAACTGGCCGCAGGAGTTCGGCGGCATGGGCATCTCGGCCAGCAAGCAGCTTATCTTCCTGGAGGAGAAGGAGCGCTACGGCTGTGGCAGGGTGAACGACATGGGCATGACCATGATCGGCCCGCTGCTGATCAAGTTCGGCCGGCCCGAACAGCAGCAGTATTTCCTGCCGAAGATCCTGGCGGGGGAGCACATCTGGTGCCAGGGCTACAGCGAGCCCAACGCCGGTTCGGATCTGGCCTCTTTGCGCACCGAGGCGGTGCTCGATGGTGACCACTGGGTCGTCAATGGCCAGAAGATCTGGACCTCGCTGGCGATGGACGCGAACTGGATCTTCCTGCTCGTGCGGACCGCCAAGCAGGCGAAGAAGCAGGACGGCATCAGTTTTCTCCTGGTGCCGATGGACACACCCGGCATCACGGTTCGCCCGATCACCAACATCGATATGGCGGACGAGTTCTGCGAGACGTTCTTCGACAATGTCCGCGTCCCCAAAGACAACCTCGTTGGCCAGATCAACAAGGGCTGGACAATGGCCAAGGCGCTGCTGGGGTTCGAGCGGATCGGCTCCGGCTCACCCCGCCAATCCGCCTACGCGTTGAAGCGGCTGAAGCTGCTGGCGGAGCGAATGGGCGTCTGGGACGATGACCAGTTTCAGGACCGCTACACGCGGCTGCGACTCGATCTGGAGGACCACAAGGACCTCTACGAAACCTTCGTCGAGAAGGTTCGCCGCGGCGAAAGCCTGGGTCCGGACGTGTCGATGCTGAAGGTCAACCAGACCGAACTGTATCAGCGGATCACCGAGACCATGCTGGATGTAGCCGGCGAATACGGCGCTGGTCTTGGTCCGATGGAGGGCAATCGCGACCTCAACCCGGCGGGACTGTTCCTGCAGTCGCGTCCGGCCTCCATCTACGCCGGGTCGAATGAGATCCAGCGCAACATCCTGGCCAAAAACGTGCTTGAGCTGCCAGGTTGACGCCGAACCTTGACGGTCTTCATCCGTAAGGTCACGCTCCCCGTCAAGCAGCGTAAGCCTGCGATGGGATGGCGCGCCCCCCTGGGAGATTGTCGGATGAAACGCGGACTGCTCGCCCCTGTCGGTTTGGTTGCGTGCGTTGCCCTGTCGGTCGGGACAGCGCGGGCTGAACCGTTCAAGTGCCCCCATGTCGGGGGAAATTTCGTCTTCGGCCAGGAAGCGAACATCAACACGCTCGACCAGATGACGTCTTCCACGATCTCCACCCGAAATATCGCGATGAACATCTACGAGTCGCTGATGACCCGGGACGAGAACAACCACCCGATCCTGGAACTCGCCGAGGCGATGGTCGAAGCGCCTGACCATCTGACCTACACGTTCAAACTGCGGCAAGGCGTTCATTTTCACAATGGAAAGCCGATGACCTCGGTCGACGTGGTCGCCTCGTTTGACCGGTACTCGAAGGTGGGCAACCAGCGCAGCACGCTGGCCAACGTCGATCGCTGGGATGCACCGGATGCCGCCACCTTCGTGATCCACATGAAGAAGATCCAGCCTACGTTCATTGAGGCGTTATCATCCTTCAGCGTGCCTATCGTTATCATCCCGGCTGAAAGTCG
>JAQGHW010000204.1 GCA_028291505.1 Rhodopila sp.
GCAACACCTACTTCGCCAACGACATCGCCTACCACGCCGACAAGATCTCCCGAGGCTACGACATCCTGATCGACGTCCTGGGCGCCGATCACGGCGGCTACGTCCCCCGCATGAGGGCCGCGGTAAAAGCCATCTCGGCCAACGCCGTCAAGTTCGATGCCGTGCTGTGCCAGATCGTCCACATCATGAAGGGCGGCCAGCCGGTCCGCATGTCCAAGCGCGCCGGCACCTACGTGACCCTTCGCGACCTGCTGGAGGAAGTCGGCAAGGACGCCGTCCGCTTCACCATGCTGACCCGCAAGGCCGACGCCCAGATGGAGTTCGACCTCGACCAGGTCCTCGCCACCACCCGTGAAAACCCGGTGTTCTACGTCCAGTACGCCCATGCCCGCTGCCGTTCCGTCCTGCGCGCCGCGGCCGAAATGTTCCCCCACCAGGCCATCGACCAAGCCACTTTGGCAGCCACACCGACCGACAGCCTCAACGGCGACCCCGAACTGACCCTGATCCGGCGTCTGGCGCTCTGGCCCCGGACGGTAGAAGCAGCCGCAATCGCAAGAGAACCGCACAGGATAGCGTTTTTTCTCTATGACTTGGCGGCCGACTTTCATATGCTGTGGAACCGAGGCAAGGATGATGCCACTCTACGATTCCTCCAGCCCAACCAGCCCACCGAGACGCTCGCGCGCCTCGCGCTGGTCGCGGCGACGGCTGTCGTCATCCGGTCCGGCCTCGCGGTGATGGGCGTCGAACCAGTCGAAGAAATGCGCTGACAGCCGGCTTGCCCCGCCGGCCAAGGCCAAGCGGGAAAGAACGGCACAGTGTCGGACGATTTAAGTATCCCGAACCCCGGCTACCGCGGCAACCGAGCCGGCCGCTACGGCACCGGCCAGAACCGGGTCCGGCCGGGCATGGACCCGGACACGCGTCGGCTGATGATGTTCGCCGGCGGCCTCGGCGCCGTGCTGGTGGTGCTGGTCGGCGCTTCGGCCGTGCTCAGCCATCGCAGTACCGAGGTTCCTGTCGTCACCGCCGACCCCCGCCCGATCAGGGTCAAGCCGGACAACCCCGGTGGCATGAAGATCGACGGGGCCGAGAACGACGTCTTCTCCGGCGGGTCCGACACCGCCAACTCCAAGCTGGCCCCGCCGGCGGAGAATCCCGACGCCAAGGCCCTGCGCACCGCCGCGGCACCACCTTCGCCAGCCCCGGCGACCCCAGCGCCGGCGACCCCAGCCCCGGCGACCCCCACCCCGGCGACCCAAAGCCCCGCGACCATCACTCCACCGGTGACCAGGCCGGCTGTCGTCGCCAGCGCCCCTGCCAACAAACCCGCCATCAGCTCGGCACCGGCCGCATCCGCCAAACGGCAGGCGCCCGGCGCCGCGGAAGCCCATCCCCCCGCGACCGAGCATCACGCGATGGTGCAGCTTGCCGCTCTGACCTCGGAGGAAGCCGCTCACGCCGAATGGCAGCAACTGGCGAAGCGCATGCCGGATCTGTTGAACGGCCACCAACCGGTGTTCACCCGCACCGACCGGGATGGTCACACGTTCTGGCGCGTGCGGATGTCCGGTTTCGCGGATGTGGCACAGGCACGCGCCTTCTGCGACCATGTCCGTGCGAAAGGCGGCGGCTGTTCGGTAGCCGATTTCTAGGGGAGATGGGCAGCGGTCCGCACTTCCGTGTTACACCCGGTCGGCTCCACCATCTCATGGCCGGTCCGCTCTCGCGTGTCCCGGCCAGTGCCCTCTCGCGTGTTCCGGCCGGTGCCCGCTTCCGTGTCATGGCCGGGCGTGGCCCGGCCATCCACGATTTCCAGCGCCGGATAACTCGGCGACCGGGGCAAGCCCGCCCGTGACACAATGCCGAAACCCACCGCGATGACCCCAGTGCAACCACATGCCGCCATCGTCGGTATCGCCGGTCCGGCCCTGCTGCCCGAGGAAGCGGCACTCTTCCAGGCGTTTCCCCCCGCCGGCGTTATCCTGTTCGCCCGCAACATCCACGACCCGGTCCAACTCGCGGCACTGACCACCGCGCTGCGAGACGTTCTTCCCCCCGATGCCGAACTCATGGTGGATCAGGAGGGGGGGCGGGTCGCCCGCCTGAAACCGCCCCACTGGCACGCGCACCCGCCCGCCGCCGCGCTCGGCCGCCTGTTTGAAACAGACCCCGGTGCGGGCTTGAGGGCCGCGTGGCTGACCGGGGCGCTGATCGGCTGCGACTGCCGTGCCGCCGGATTCACCATCGTCGCCGCGCCGGTGCTGGATATCTCGGTCCCCGGCGCCCACGACGTCATCGGCGACCGAGCCCTCGCCAGGCATCCTGTCGACGTCGCCCGCCTGGGCCGAACGGTTGCCAATGGGCTGCTCGCCGCGGGCGTCCTGCCGGTGGGAAAGCACGCGCCCGGGCACGGCCGAGCACGGGTGGACAGTCACCTCCTGCTGCCGAAAGTGACCGAGGCCGATCTCTCCGCCGATATCCGGCCTTTCACGCTGACCGCCGACCTGCCATGGATGATGACGGCCCATATCGTTTTTGACGCCCTCGATCCCCATCTTCCGGCGACCCTGTCCGCCACGGTGATCCAGACCGTCATCCGCGGACAAATCGGCTTCAAAGGAGTCCTGGTGACAGACGATCTGGCGATGAAAGCCCTTTCCGGCGCCCCGGCGGACCTCGCGGTCCGGGCGCTGGCGGCCGGCTGTGACATCGCACTCTACTGCAGCGGCGAGTTCGAACCGACTCAGGCCTTGCTGCAAGCCTGCCCCCCGGTCACGCCCGCCGCCGAACAACGCCTGCTTGCCGGCCGCGCAGCCGTCGCCAGCCACCGCCTGAAACTGGACCCAGCCCGGCTTAGCGCCGAACGGGACCGGCTGCTGACGTGAGCCACTTCTTGTTCAACCTCGCGCTGGCCGTCATTCCGGTGGTCCTCGCGATCACTTTGCACGAAGCCGCGCATGGCTACGCCGCCCTCGCACTTGGCGACACCACCGCCCGCGACGCCGGCCGCCTGTCGCTCAATCCGATCCGGCACATCGATCGCGTCGGCACGATCATCCTGCCGGGCTTCCTGCTGATCAGCCAATTGCTGTTCCCGCCGCACAAGGTCTTCTTCATGTTCGGCTGGGCCAAGCCGGTGCCGATCGGGGCGTGGAAGTTCAAGAACCCGCGGCGCGGCATGGCGCTGGTGGCGAGCGCCGGCCCGCTGATGAACTTCTTCCTCGCCTGGCTGGCCGCGCTGGTCATCCCGCTGTCAGATTTCACGACCCCCACGCAGGCCATCATCCAGCAGTTCCTGCTCTACTTCATGCTGTCCAACATCGTGCTCGGTCTGTTCAACCTGCTGCCGATCCCGCCGCTGGATGGCGGCCGCATCGCGGTCGGAGTGCTGCCATTGGCACTGGCGAGAGTCTGGGCAAGGCTGGAGAAGGCCGGCATCCTGGTCGTCATACTGGTCGTGTTCATCCTGCCCCGGCTGATCGGCTTCGATCCGGTGGGAAACGCCCTGGGACAGGTCTTGCCCTGGGCGTTCCGGACCTTGTTCTGGCTGGCCGGCCGCAACATCGATGGCTTTGATGGAAGCTTCATCTGAAACCGCCGCTCCGGACCAAGGCGCTTCGGGGGGTACCTCGGAAAATCTCGTCCTGAGGCTGGACGGGTTCGAGGGGCCGATGGACCTGCTGCTCGAACTCGCCCGGGCGCAAAAGGTAGATCTGGCAAAGATCTCCATCCTGTCGCTGGTCGACCAGTACCTGGCGGTGATCGAGGGCGCCAAACGCGTCCGGCTGGAACTGGCGGCGGACTGGCTGGTGATGGCCGCGTGGCTGACCTGGCTGAAATCCCGCCTGCTGGTTCCCGCCGCCGCCAACGACGACCTGGAAAGCGGCGAGATGGCGGCCGAAGCCCTCGCCGAACGCCTGCGTGAGATGAACGTCATCCGCACCTTGGCCGCCTGGCTGGCCGCTCGGCCGGTGCTGGGGCAGGAGGTGTTTGCCCGCGGCGCCCCGGAAAGCCATCACGAATTCGATCGGTCGCGCATCGTGATCGAAGCCGGCCCGTTCGTCCGGGCGTATCTGGAGGCGATCCGCCGCGGCACCAAATCGTCGACCTATACCCCCCGAGCGCTGACCCTTTGGACGGTGCAGGACGCGCTTCGCCGGCTGGCGGACCTTGTCGGCAGCTTGCCGGACTGGACCACGCTGGAGCAGTTCCTGCCCGACCACCTGGACAGCCCTACCGAACGCCGGGCAGCCTTGTCGAGCACGCTGCTGGCAAGCCTGGAGATGGCCCGCGGCGGCACAGTCCGGCTGCGCCAGGAGGAGGCATTCGGGCCCATCCTGGTGCGCCGAGGCGGCAGTGATGTAGACCGGGACGCATGATCGACGAGCCCGAACACAAGGCCGCGGCCTCACCGGCTGAGGAGCCAGGGGCCCCAACCCCGGCGGCTCCGACGCCCGCGGTTCCAACTCCGGCGGTTCCAACTCCGGAGCCCCAGACCCTGGCGACCCCAGCCCCGGCGGCCCCAACCCCGGAGCCCCCGACCCCGGAGCCACCGACCCTGGCGGTTCCAGCCCCGACGGTGCCGACCGAGCCGGCTGAGGAACCAGCGATTCCCTCCCCGGAGCCACCGACCCAGGCGGCTGAGGAACCTGCGCCGGCCAGCCGGCCTGCGTTGCGGGAACCCGACGAGGACTCGCTCCGTCTGGCTGAGGCGCTGGTGTTCGCCAGTGCCGAACCGGTGACGCCGCGCGGGCTGGCGCGGGTGCTGCCGGACGATCTCGATGCCGACGCGGTGCTCATTGCATTGCGGGCACGCTATGCGGGGCGCGGGGTGGAATTGGTCGATGCTGGGCTGGGGGTGATGTTCCGTTCGGCGCTTGATCTGGCTCCCCGGTTGCGGAAAGTGATCGATTCGCCCCGCCGGCTGCCTCGGGTGGCGATGGAGACCTTGGCGATCGTCGCCTACCACCAGCCGATGACGCGGCCGGAGATCGAGCATATCCGCGGCACGGCGCTGTCGCAGCAGACGCTGGATTCGCTGCTGGAGCTCAACCTGATTGCCCCGAAGGGACGGCGGGAGAGCCCGGGCCGGCCGACATTATGGGGCACGACACCTGAGTTCCTGGCCCATTTCGGGCTGAAGGACCTGCGCGAGTTGCCTCGGCGGGAGGATCTGCTGCTTGAGACGGCACCCCCCAGGGCTACGCCGGAGGCGATCCCGGCGGATCTGCAGTCGCCGCCGGCGGAGGAGACCGGGAACGGGTAGCGGGGCCGTCCTGGGCGGGCGCTTCAGGCGGGGCCGCCCGGGCGATCGGGGCGTGGCCGGTCAGCCCGACCGCAGCCATTTCCTCGCGGTCAGCCGGCGCAACGCGGCGTAATATCGGTGGGTACCCTCGGCTGCCGGCACCTCGTGGCGCACCAAATCGCCCAGGTATTTGACCAGCACCGAAGCGATGGCGTGGATCGCCTCATGCCGATCCAGGCCCTGGGCCATCAGTTGCCGAACCTTGAGCCGCACGGGTGTTTCATCGCCGAGCGCGATCTGGTTCTCGACGATCACGTGCAGCAACGCATGGGCATTCACACGCGGCGGCTCGATGTCCATACACGTGTGGTGTTCGAGGGTGAACTGAATGCGTTCGTCCTCGCTGAGCGCCAGCCATTGCTTCGCATCCGGCGTTACGAGGGGATCATAGTGGTCGATCGCCATGGCCGCGTCCTGCATTTTGCCGCTATGCACCGAACGGCGCCGGGAGCATCGCGTTCCTTGCCGTATATAGAGGTCTGGCGCGCAGGCGCAGCCGTGTCGAGTCCCATGGCAGTGTCCGTGGCCGGCTGGCGGTATGCGGCGTATTGACCGCCGTATCTACGGGAATGGCCGCTGCTCGCATGGCTGGGTCATCACAGCCGCATGACGATTGGTCAGAATCACTGGCTTATCACCGCCGCACGGGTTATGCTGCGCTGCACCAATAGGGAAGAACGTCCTTCGCCCTATGTCCGGTCCGAGCCGGCATCACCCGAAGGAACGTGAGCAATGAACCTATCCAAAGACACTTATCTTATCTCTGGCGACCAGCAGAAACTTGCCTGGGACGTTAGTGCCTGGCTGTCTTCGATACGCGGCCGTTTACATCGCGCCGGCGTTTATTGGGCCGGGAGACGCATCAGAGCACGCGAAATGCGGGAGCTTCATCGCTTCAGCGACCGGGAGCTTTGGGATGTCGGCCTGAGCCGGTCGGATATCCTGAGCATCGAACAGGGGACCTTTCGCAGGGACTGACCTAAAGCAGCACCAGCCAGACTGTTCCAGTCAGGCTGGTGCTGCGTGAGGCATCAGCCCAGCCGATACGCGGATGTCGGGTATCGGGTCAGGCTTTTACCAATGGGCAGTGACCCTCATCGAGGGGCCGCCACGCTTCGTCCATCGGGGTGGTGGTGATGACCTTCGCGACGTCCCAGGATTGCTTGCTTTCTGACGGCTTCTTTGCCTCCAGCAGGTAGACGGGATGCAGCGCCCGGCCGTCGATCCGGATCTTTCCGGGGCCGAAGCAATCGTCATCGGTCGGCATTGCCTTCATTCGTTCCACCACGGCTCGGCCGTCGGCCTTTGCCGCGGCGACGCCCATGTCGGCGACGGTCTTCAGGTAGTGCAACGTTACTGCGTAGTCGCCGGCCTGGGTCATGTTCGGCCATACGCCATTCGGCGTCTTGCCCTTCACCCGGTCGTTCCAGGCCCGCGTCCGATCGTTCAAGTCCCAGTAATAGGATTCACTCCACCGCAGCCCTTGGGCGGTGTCGAGACCGATCGCCCGTACGCCGCGAACCTGGATCAGCAGCGCCGCGATCTTCATTGAATTGTTGATGCCGAATTCATGCGCCTGCTTGATGCAATTCTCGGTATCGGCGCCGGCCATGCACAGACCCAGCACCTTTGCGCCAGAGGATTGGGCTCGGATCAGGTGAGTTGAGAAGTCGGTTGTGTCAGGAAACGGATAGGCGACGCTGCCGAGCACCTTGCCGCCGAGTTTCGTAACGATACCCGAGGTGTCGCGCTGCAGGGTCTGGCCGAAGACGTAGTCTGCCGTGATGAAGAACCAGGAGTCCCCGCCCTCCTTCACCGTCGCGCCGCCGGTGGAACGACCCAGCATGTAAGTGTCGTAGGTCCAGTGGACGGTATTCGGGCTGCATTGCGGGCCGGTCAGGTCGGACGATCCGGTTCCGGAATTGAGATAGACCTTGTTCTTCTCGCGGCATATCGTGTTCACCGCCAGGCCGACCGAGGACGTTGGCACATCGACGATCGCATCCACGCCGTCTCGGTCCAGCCATTGCCTGGCGATGGACACCCCGACATCGGGCTTGTTCTGGTGATCGGCGGATATTACTTCGACGTTCCAGTCCTTGCCGGAGACACCGAAATCCTCCAGCGCCTGTTTGGCACACACCACACCGGCCGGGCCACCATCGTCGCGGTACGGGCCGGATTGGTCGTTGAGCACGCCGATGCGTATCGTGGGTTTCTGAGCGAATCCGTAACGTGGCAGCGCGAGGGCGCCGGTCGCGCCCAGGATGGTGCGGCGTCGTGTCAAGTTCATTACGATAGTCCTTTGTAAACATCGAACGGCACCGGCCATCGGGGACGGACGCCGCTGCTGGAAGTCAAAGCGTCAAGGTTGGGATGCGCGCAGCGGTGCCGAGGCGGGTTCGACCGGCTGCCGGCGTCATGCCACGGGACGGGTCATTCATGCCTATGGCAATTCAGCACCGGCAGGCGTGGATGGCGGGGCTTCGCTGCGGTGGCATCAGGATAAGGGAGCCATTCGCGCCCATCGTTGGTGCGCGGATGGCCGGGACACGCCCGGCCATGACAGCGGGAGGGATGCAGTGTGCTCGGGCCAAAGGGGAGCAGACCCGCCACGACGGCGCCGAGGCTGGCAGGCGAGCCTCGGCGCGTCGGTTGTGCCGCATCGGATCCTTAGGCGGGGGTGAAGAACGGCAGGGTGGGTCCCTCGCCCTCGGTCTTGATGAACTTCACCGTGACGTCCTGGCCGATCTTCAAGGCCTTGAAGTCACAGTCAACGAAGTTGGTGAGCACCGATGGACCCTCCGCCAGCGTCACGTAGCCGATGGCGTACGGTGGATTGGCGCGCTCCATCACGCTGAACGTGTAGATCTTGCCCTTGCCGGATGCTTCCGCCCACTCCACCGGACCAAGGGTGAAGGGGGAGATCCCCCGCGGATACCAGAAGAATTTGCCGGTATCCTTGCACCGGGTCAGCATCAGCTTGCCGGCGGAGGCACCGTCAAAGAACGGCTTGGTTTCCGGATTCGTTTCGGGCGTGCCGACGAACGGGATTTTTCTTGCCACGTAAGCCATGTCGATTACTCCCGTTCCAGAATCACGGTGCTGCCGCAGTGGCGCGTACCGAGGGCACCGCCGGTGCCATGAGCAATGGCGAGGTCGCAGTTGGGGACTTGGACTTTCGGGTGTGCCTCGCCGCGAAGCTGACGCACCGCCTCGATGATCTTGGTGATGCCGCCGCGGTTGGCCGGATGGTTGGAGCACAATCCGCCGCCGTCGGTGTTGAACGGCAGTTTGCCGACGCCGGAGATCAGGTTGCCGTCGGAGACGAACTTCCCGCCCTCACCCTTTTTGCAGAAGCCGAGGTCTTCCAACTGCATCAGCACGGTGATGGTGAAGCTGTCGTAGATCGAGGCGTATTTGATGTCGGACGGCTTGATGCCGGCCATCGCCCATGCCGGCGGGCCGGACCAGCGGGCGGCGGTGAAGGTCAGGTCGATCTCCCCACCGGCCTGATGCTTTGGCGATTCACCGACGCCGATGACTTTCACCAGCGGGCGTTTCAGGCTTTTGGCGATCTCGGGTTTGGTCAGGATCAGCGCGCCGCCACCGTCGCTGATGACGCAACAATCCAGCCGGTGCAGCGGGGTGGAGACCATCGGCGAGTTCACCACGTCCTCCACCGTGACCACGTCGCGCAGCATGGCATGTTCGTTGTATTGGGCGTGATGCGACGCGGCGACCTTGATCCAGGCGAGTTGCTCGCTGGTTGTGCCGTACTCGTGCATGTGCCGAGCGGCGCACATGCCGTAGAGGTTGGCGGTGGCGGGACCGTAGGGGAATTCGAACTGCATTTCCGGTGCGGCGGGGTTGCCGGGACGCGGGGCGGTGCCGGTGGCCTGGCCCTCACTGCGCGGGCGGCCGGACAGGGTGATCAGGGCGACGTTGCACCGGCCGGCGGCGATCGCCTCCATCGCGTGGCCGACGGCCACCTGGTATGACGAACCGCCGACGTCCGTGCTGTCGACGTGCCGGCACTTCAGGTTCATGTAGTCGACCATGGACAGCGGGCCCAGGCCGCCTGGTGCGTCGCCGGCACAGAAATAGCCGTCCACGTCGTCCTTGGTCAGACCCGCGTCGGCCAATGCGCCTTTGGCACATTCCGCGTGCAGCAAGGCGATGGACTTATCCGGCGCCTTGCGGGTGGGATGTTCCCACGCCCCTGCGATATAGGCAGCACCCTTCAAACTCATGCTTCATTCCCCCCACGGGAATCGCCGGTTAGGGCGATCCGGTTCATGCCCAGGCGACCGTCTGCTGGCGACGGCCCTGTCGGGCGGGAGGGATTATACTGATCAGTAGAGGTACGGCTACCCCGGACGGCTGCGCCGACGTGGACCGATGTGGCCCGGGGGTGCAGGTTGTTGGTAAGCTTGACCATGACAATTTGTGACACGTACAAACTAGCACTTGTTTGTGAGCACCGTGCGGTGCCAAGGTCGCTGGGAAAGGTGGGCCATGGAGTCTCTGTCCCGGATTGCCGTTGTTGAAGATGATCCTGAGATCTGTCGGATGATGACGAGCTATATGACCGACAACGGGTTTGAGGTTGCGGCCGCGCGCAGTGGCCGGGATCTGGACCGGGTCATGGCCTCCGGCGGGAAGATCGACTGCGTGATCCTGGATGTTGGTTTGCCTGGTGAGGACGGCCTGAGCATCTGCCGCCGCCTGCGCGGCAAATCCACCGTTCCGATCATCATGGTTACCGGGCGAGGGACCGACACGGATCGGATTGTCGGGCTGGAGCTTGGTGCGGACGATTATCTGCCCAAGCCGTTCAACCCGCGGGAGTTGTTGGCACGCGTCCGTGCCGTCATGCGGCGCAGCACCCAGGGCGAGCAGCCACCGGGCGAGGCGCCGCAGAGCCTGACGTTCGAGGGTTGGCGCCTGGACATGGCGCGCCGGCAGTTGTTCGCGCCCGATGGTGCCCCGCGGTCACTGACCAGCGGGGAGTTCAACATCCTGTCGATATTCTGTCAGAACCCGCGGAAGGTGCTGTCGCGGGACGATCTGCTGGATCTGCTGCATGGCCGCGCGGCGGCGGTGTTCGATCGTAGCATCGATGTACAGATCAGCCGGTTGCGGCGGAAGATTGAAATCAACCTTAAGGACCCGTCTTTTATTAAGACGGTTCGGTATGGGGGGTACTTCTTTACGCCTCAGGTTGTCGCTGCCGCGGACAACTAGAAGGTCGGGGCGCTGCCCCGAACCCCGCTAAGGGTCGGCGGCCCTTAGAACCCCGGGATCAATGGGGCCTTTCGTAGATCGCGGCTATGCCCTGGCCACCGCCGATGCACATCGTCACCAGTGCGTAGCGGCCGTTGGTGCGGGCCAGTTCGTACAGCGCTTTTACCGTTAGGATCGCGCCGGTTGCCCCTACCGGATGGCCTAGCGAGATCCCGGAACCGTTGGGGTTGGTCTTTTCCGGGTCGAAGCCTAGGTCCTTGGCTACGGCGCAGGCCTGGGCGGCGAATGCCTCATTCGACTCGATCACATCCATCTGGTCGAGTGACAAACCGGCCCGCTTCAGCGCCGCTCGGGTTGCCGGGACCGGCCCGATGCCCATGACCCTGGGGTCCACACCGGCGTGAGCGTACGCGACCAGGCGACCCAACGGCTGGACCTTGCGCCGGGACACGGTCTCGCCGTCCATCAGCACCACCGCGGCGGCGCCGTCGTTGATGCCGGAGGCGTTGCCGGCGGTGACCGTGCCGTCTTTCTTGAACACCGCCCGCAGCTTGGACAGGTCCTCGGGCTTCAGGTTGCCGCGAACGTGTTCATCGGTATCGAAGATCGTATCGCCCTTGCGGGACTTCAGGGTGATCGGCAGGATCTGCGAGGTGAAGCGGCCCTCCTTGATGGCCTGAGCCGCGCGATGGTGGGACTGAAGGGCGAGGTCGTCCTGCTGGGCGCGGGTGACCTGATGGGACTCGGCGAGGTTCTCGGCGGTCATGCCCATGTGGATGTTCTCAAACGGGTCGTGCAGCGCGGCGGTCATCATGTCGATCATGGCGGTGTCGCCCATCCGCGCGCCCCAACGCATGCCGGAGGACAGATAGCCGGCGCGGCTCATGTTTTCGGCGCCACCGGCTACTGCGATGTCGGCGTCACCGAGGGTCACGGCCTGGGCGGCGGAAACGATCGCTTGCAGGCCGGAGCCGCACAGGCGGTTCAGGGTCAGCGCGGGGGCATCCTGGGT
>JAQGHW010000290.1 GCA_028291505.1 Rhodopila sp.
TCCGCCACGGCGGGTCCGGTGCGCTGGGTCTGGTCGATGTCGCGATCGGCCGCCAGGACGGCTACGCCGAATTGCACATCAACCTGTGGGACGTGGCCGCCGCGCTGGTCATCCTGCGGGAGGCCGGCGCCAAGGTCAGCGACTTCCTGGCCGGCAACGGCGCCACCGAGGGCAACCCGATCATAGCCTGTGCCCCGGGCCTGGCCCAAGTCTGGTCGGATTTGCCAGGGCTGCCAAAGCCGGAGTGATCGCCAGCGCATCGTTCCCCCTCGTCATGGCCCAGCGCATCGTTCTCTCCCCGGAGTCATGGTCCGGAGGTTCGTTCTTGTCCGGTCATGCCCCGGAGGTTCGTTCTTGTCCGGTGATGGCCAGGGCGTCGTTCTTGTATCGTCATGGACCGGCGCGTCCGGGCTACTTTTAGCAGCACGTGCGGCGACGGGGCGACCCGGACACTCGGGCCATAGTATGGAGATGGACCCAATGAACACGGCAGAGGAACGTTTGGTGCCGCGACCGCACGTCATCATCCTCAACGGCGTCGGCAGCGTCGGCAAAACCTCGACCGCTCGGGCGCTTCAGACAATCACCGCCGAACCATTCCTGCATGTCTCGATAGACTCGTTCATCGACATGCTGCCGCAGCGGATGTTCGGCCATCCGGAAGGCCTGACGTTCGAAACGATCCAGCACCAGGGCAAGCCGTCCATCATCATCAGGACAGGTCCTGTTATTGAGCGCGCCATGCAGGGCATGCGGCACGCCATCGCGGCCATGGCCGCGCAGGGGAATAAGCTTGTCGTTGACGAGGTGGTGATCGAAATGAATAAGGCGCAGGAATATCGTGCTCTTCTGTCGCGGTTCGATGTCCGATGGGTGGGGCTGTTCGCTCCGCTGGACGTGCTGGAGGCCAGGGAGTGCCAGCGGGGTGACAGAGAGATCGGCCTGGCCCGTTGGCAATACGATCGCGTTCATCGGGACATGATTTACGACCTGGAGATCGACACCACGGCGACAACGCCACTGCAAAACGCCGAGAAAATCCGTGACGCCTTCGGGCTTTGACCGTTCGCACAACCAGCGCGGGGTGCTCGGGCCGCTATCCACCAACTGCACCCGAGGTTCGTTTGCCCGTAACCTCAGACAGCATGCCTGAACGTCAAATTGTAGCGGACATTTCCCGTCAACGGATGATGACCCTCCGCCAAGGGATGCACACCGTGGAAGGCCAACCGTGCGGGGCCACCCCAAACGACTACGTCGCCATGCACCAGTGGCACACGCCGTGGGCGGTCGCTTCGGGTCTGGCCGCCCCAAAGGAAGACCGCGGGAAGGCCCAGCGAGACAGAAACGATCGGGCTGCCAAAATCACGTTCGTTTCTGTCCTGGTGTAGCGAAAGCCGAGCGGCGGGTTCGTAACGGTTGAGGAGGCAGGCGTCGGGGGTAAAGCCGGGGAATCCGGCTGCTGCCGCGGCACTCTTCGCAAGATCGCGGAACACATCCGGCATGGCGGGCCATCGGCGTCCGCTGTCCGGGTCGATCGGATCGTAACGATAGCCGTTGCGGTCGCTCACCCACCCGGCCGCGCCGCAATTGGTCATTGCCACCGACATGCGCCCACCCGGCGTCACGAGGTGGCGAAACGGTGCGTCACGCTCGACGTCCGCCAGAGTGTCCAGCAACGCCTTGTCGATCCCGCGGGCAAATCCGCCCAGCACCACCGCGCCCTCGTCCAGCGGCACGTCGCGCGCCGCCCCCGCGAAAAGATCCAACGTCCCCGGGTCAGGCGGCGTCATGGAAGATGATCCCGAGCGTATGGCGATGACCCGCGCGCAACTGGCTGACGCCATGGCGCAGATTGACCCGATAGGGTCCGCGTGCGCCGCGCACCGGCCGGCTGTTCACCGCGAACACCACAGCGTCGCCTTTGCTCAGCGGCACCACTGTCGCCCGGGACTGCATGCGCGGACGTTGTTCAGTCAGCACGAATTCGCCGCCCTCGAAATCTTCGCCGTGCTCGCTTAGCAGGATAGCAACCTGGAGCGGAAAGACGTGCTCGCCATACAGGTCCTGGTGGAGACAGTTATAATCATCCTTGCCATACTGGAGCAGCAACGGTGTCGGGCGGGTCTGCCCGGCTGCATGGCAGCGAGCGATGAAGGCGGCGTGGCCGGCGGGAAAGCGAACGTCCATTCCCATTGCCTCGTGCCAACGATTGGCGATCGGCGCGAGGTGCACGTAGAGCGCCGTGCGCAGTCTTTCAACCAGTCCAGGCAATGGATAGGCGAAGTATTTATATTCGCCGCTCCCGTACCCGTGCCGGGCCATCACGACGTGGCTGCGGAAGCCGTCGTTGCGGTCAAACAGGCCTGCCATCGTGTCGCACTCCCGCCCGCCGAGCAGCTTCGGCAAGACCGCCCATCCCTGCGCGTCAAGCTCCGCCGAGGCAGCCGGCCAATCCACCCCATCACCAACCGACAGCGTGGCCGTGCTCATGCCACGCCCTCCCGGTTGATCAGCTTCCTCTTGCGCTGCACGCCCCAGCGATAGCCCGCGATCGAACCATCGGCCTTCACCACCCGATGGCAAGGGATCGCAACGGCGAGCACGTTGGCGGCGCAGGCCGCACCCACCTCCTGCGCGGTGGCAGGCGGCGACAAGGTCCTGGCAATCTGGCCATAGGTGACGGTCTGGCCGGCCGGAACCTTCCGTAACGCCCGCCACACTGCTTGCTCCAGCGTCGATCCGCGAATGTCGAGCGGCAGATCCAACCCAGTGTGCGGCGCATCGAGAAACCTGACGACCAGTGCCACCATGTCCTCAAGTCCCCCGTCGTCCAGCACCAGGCGCGCGTCCGGGAAGCTGCGAGCCAGTTCGCGGCCCAGCCCAAACCGGTCGTCGCCCAGCAGAATGGCGGCGACGCCCTTGCTGCTGGCCGCCACCAGCACGGCGCCGATCGAACATGTCCCGAACCTGAAGCGCAGTTCTTCCGTCTCGGTGTCCGGGTAATTGATGATTGCGTTCATAACGATCTTCTCCATCTTCATCGCCACCCATCCTCGCATCGTGGCGGTCGGGGCCGCACTCCGCCCCTTGCTCTCGAATCGAAAAAGCCCTGTCTCGCTCGGCGTCGCGGGGGCTTCCGCCGCGCAGGCCACCGTGGCGTCAGGATACCTCAGGCTGCCTTGGCCTCGCGATCGATCAGCGCCCGCTTCCGCTCGATCCCCCATCGATAACCCGAAAGGGCGCCATCATGTCTGACGACCCGATGGCAGGGAATTGCCACCGCCAGCCCGTTGGCCGCACAGGCCCCCGCCACCGCCCGCACCGCCTTGGGCGCGCCAATCACCTTGGCAATGTCGCCATAGGTGACGGTCGTGCCGGCCGGGATGTCGCGCAGAGCCGCCCAAACCCGTTGCTGAAAGGCGGTGCCCCGTACATCCAGCGGCAGATCCAGGCCGAGGTTCGGCGCCTCGACAAACCCCACCACCTGCGCCACCAGCCGCTCGAAATCGGCATCCCCGCCGATCAGCCGGGCGCGCCCGAAGCGGTCCTGCAGATCGTGCACCAGGGCCTCCGGATCGTCGCCGATCAGGATCGCGCAGACGCCCTTTTCGCTCTTCGCCACCAGGATCGACCCCAGCGAACACTCCCCAACCGCGAAGCGGATATCGGTATTGGCACCGCCGGCGCGATAGACGGTGGGGGTCATGCCGAGCATCTCGGCCGACTTTTCGTAGAAGCGGCCGTTGGAGTTGAACCCCGAGTCATAGATGGCCTCGGTCACCGAACCGCTCCGCCCAAGCTCCTCGCGCACCTTGCCGGCCCGATGGGCGACCGCGTAGTCCTTTGGCGTCAGCCCGGTGACCGCTTTGAAAATGCGGTGAAAGTAACCCGGACTGAGTTCGGCCGCCGCGGCCAGTTCGGCGAGCGGGGGGATCTCTTCCGCCTGCTCGATCAGCCGGCAGATCCGTGCGACCGTCCCGGCATTCTGCGTGTCGAACGAAGGCTGGTCCGGCTTGCAACGCTTGCAGGCCCGAAAACCAGCCTTCTCCGCCGCCGCGATCGTGGCGTGGAACTGGACGTTCCGCGGATTGGCCGTCCGCGACGCGCAAGACGGCCGGCAGTAGACCCCCGTCGTTGCGACAGAATACCAAAACCTCCCGTCCGCCGATGCGTCGCGCGCGACAACCCGGTTCCATCGCGGATCGAGTTCGGTCGCTGTCGCGGTCGTATTCGGGCTATCCGTCATGAGCATGCTCATCGCTGATCCTTTCCTTTATCCGCGATCAGGATGCCGGGTCCCAGCGCCGCCGGCACTCCGGCTCTTGCTTTCAAATCAAAAGACCAATCGCGGCGGGAAATCGCACTGGGCCCGGCGCGACCCCGCATCGCCTGGCCGACATGCGCGAACAGGTGGTTCGGAAACGCCGAGTGCCGCCGGCGATGAACCGGCCGGGGACGACCCGCCGGTCCGGTTCATTTCTACTCAGCCGTTGGCGACCATATACGCGGTCAGGCCGCTCGGATAAGGCCGAGCTGTTGCAGTGCGGTCACCCCGTCGTCCAGGCCGATTTCCTCGGCGATCTGGCCATTCGCCACACGCAGCACGGTGGTTCCGGTAAACCGCATCTTCCGCCCGGACCCAGCCGGAAGCGAACCACCGATCAGAAAGTCGCTGAAGGCCGGCCCCGTGTGGGTGCCGCCGCCTTCCCAACGACCGACGACGTAGTCGCCCTCGGCGATAAGGTCGGCCGCCCCCGCGAAGCTCAGATCCGGGAAAGCCGCACGAAACTCGGTCATGAAGGCCTTGACGTCCTGACGACCGCGACGCGGCGCATGCAGCGAATACTGCAAGAGTATGTCGGGCGCGGCGAGTTCGTCGACGATATCAGGATTCCACGGATTACCCCAAAACCCGGCGAACCACTGGCCTACGATAGCCTTGTTGTCTTGTTCCTTCGACATGATGAATTCCTTCGCTTGTTGCGGTTGTCAGGCGAGGCCCACGGTCACCGCTGGGCCTGGACGCTGGCTTAGGCCGCGCAACCACGAGAGAAACTCCGTTTGTTGTCGCGTAATCCGAAATTGGCGGACGTCGTACATCCGGTGGGGGGCTGGCGGCGGCAGGGTCTGGCGCGTACATCCCTCCTCGCACGGCGATCGGCAAAGCCCCATGTCTGACCGATCATCCGGAGGCCGCCATGCCCAGCTATGACTACACCACCGTCAATGTCTTCACCGACCAGCGATTCCGCGGCAACCCGCTGGCCGTTATCCCCGACGCCGGTGGCCTGACCGACGCGCAGATGCAATCCATCGCCGCCGAGTTCAACCTGTCCGAGACCGCTTTCGTCCTGCCGCCGGAGGACCCGCGCCACCACGCCCGGGTCCGCATCTTCACCCGCACGTCGGAGATGCCGTTTGCCGGTCACCCCAACGTCGGCACCGGCTACGTGCTTGCCAGCATGGCCGGCGATCCGCCCCAACACTACACGTTCGAGGAAATCGCCGGCCTGGTCCGCGTCCACATCCTGCGTGACGCCGCCGGCGCGATCTCTGGCGCGCGCGTCGCCGCCCCGCGATCACTGACCATCGACATCGGCATCCCGGTTGAGGTTGTCGCTGCCTGCGCCAGCCTGGCCGGGACGGACATCGCGACCCTGTGCCACACCCCGCTGGTCGGTTCGGTCGGCACCCCCTTCGTCATCGCCGAAATCGCGAGCGTGGAGGCCCTGTCGCGCGCGACCCCCGACATTGCCGCTTTTCGCAAGGCCGTGGCCCAATTTCCCGACATGGCCGCACGCTTTGCCCTGTACCTTTACGCCTGGGTCGAGGGCGATGAGCGCCGCATCCGCGCCCGCATGTTCGCCCCGCTGGGTGGCACGTGGGAGGACCCGGCAACCGGCAGCGCCGCCGCCGCGCTGGCCGCCCTGCTGACCTCGATGGCGCCCGGCGACAACGTGGCCCTGCAATACGCCATCGAGCAGGGCGTCGAGATGGGCCGTCCAAGCCTGATCATCGCCTCCGCCGTCAAGACTGGGGAAGGACCGGTATCGGCCAGCATCGCCGGAACCTGCGTGCCCGTGATGCGCGGGACGTTGCTGGTTTAGGGTCGGCTTTCAGACGGCTTCGAGCGCCATCGTTCGGCTGTGCTGGTCCGGAAGGGTGCCTGGTGCCACGGCGATGGCTTGCGCGGCAATCCGTGCCTCGGCGCGTTTGAGGCTGGCGGCGATGCGGGTGTCACGCTGGCGCTGCTCATAGGCCTGGGTCCAGGTCAGGTTGGCGGCTTTGGCGGCGGCGGCGATGGCGCCGGTGTCCTGGATCAGGGCGATGGCTTTGTCGATTCTCGGTGTGGCTTCGGGCTGGATCTCGGTTCCCGGCTGGGCGGGGATGCTGTTTTGCAGCTGGGTGAGGCGGCGTTCGGCTTTCGCGGATTCTCGGCTGAGGCTAACTGCACTGCCGCGGAGGCGGAGGACGCGGGTGAGCGACATATCCGGGCTGGCGGCCTGGCTGAGAGCCTCCAGCGCCTGGAAGCTGAAGCTGACGATATTGGCGGCGAGGCGCAGTTCGTCGGTGGTCCGGGGGTGGTAGGCGGCAAGCATATGGGCGGCGGCGTCGCGGGCGGCGGTGAGGTTACCGCCGGCGCCGGTCAGAAAGAGGGCGGCGAGGCGGGTGAGGACGGTTTCGAGGATGGCGGCTGGTAGGGTTGTCGGGAAGGGCATGGGTTGGCCTTGGGTGGTGTTCTATGTTTGTTCGATGGCAATGTAGGGGGATGTTCCTGGATATGCAAGAATAATTTCTTGCAACGGCAGGTGCGGCCGGTTCTACCGGTTCCCGGGAGAGCCGCCGCGATTAGTCCATGTGATATTGGAGTAGGGGCCTCGCCTGGAATCGCGGAGCACTTATTGGGTTGGCGACTTATGTTTTGCGGCAGCAACCGGCACCGGTCGGGCGCCGGGACCGGTGATGCCGTAAGATTTGGGATCACCGGAACAGGCCGC
>JAQGHW010000302.1 GCA_028291505.1 Rhodopila sp.
TGGCCGCGATCTACGACCGCCACGGCACGATTGCCGCCCGCACCCAAGCCGCTGACCAATTCGTCGGCAAGCCTGGTCCGGCGGCGGCGGTTCATTACGTCGCGCAACTCCCCGAGGGCGCGTTCACGACCGTCAACCTTGAGGGCTTTCCGGTCGATGCCACATTCAGCCGCTCGGCATTCTCCGGCTGGGCGGTGGTGATCGCCGTCCCCGCTGCGATCGCGACCGCTGAACTGAAGCGTTCACTTTGGCTCAACGCCGCGGGTGCCGCGACTGCGCTGATGCTCGGGGCTGCACTCGCACGCCGCATCGGCCGGCGGATCTCACGGTCGATCACCGCATTGGGCGTCCCGGCCCTGGCTCTGGAATCAGGCAGCCCGGTGGTGCTTCCACCCATCGACATCATTGAAGTCGACGCGCTGCGGACGGTTTTGCTGAAGGCGGCGAGCCTTATCGAGCAGGAGCGCGACGCCGCAAGGGATGCCCAACGCCGGATGGTCCTGTCGGCGGAAGCCGCCGAACACGCCAATCGTGCCAAATCTGAATTCCTCGCCTCGATCAGCCATGAGTTGCGCACGCCGCTGCACGGCATTCTTGGCTACGCGGAATTGCTGCGCCTGGAGGGTGGCCTGAACCCGCGGCAATCGCAACGCCTGAAGATCATGATGGCCGCCGGGACACATCTGCTCGGCATGATCAACGCCGTGCTCGACATGTCGCAGATCGAAGCCAACCAGATGGAGTTGCACCCCGAGGCGATCAAGCTTTCGGACTTCGCCCGCGCCTGTCTCGACGTGGTTCGGCCCGCGGCGGAGACGAAGGGGCTTGCCCTGGTTCTGGCACCGGCGACGCCGCTTCGTCTGTTCGCGGATCCCACCCGACTGCGCCAGGTGCTGGTCAATTTACTTGGCAACGCCGTCAAGTTCACCTCAGCCGGCTCGGTCGAAGTGCGGCTGCGAGCCGGCGCAACTGTGCGGCTGGCGGTCGTGGATACCGGTCCGGGCATCCCGGCTGGCCGTCGGGACAAATTATTCCAATCGTTTGAGCGGCTTGACGGCAACGCACTCCGAGCGATCGAGGGCGCGGGGCTTGGCCTCGCCCTCTCGGCCCGCCTCGTGGCGTTGATGGGCGGTCGCTTAGGTCACGAAGATAACCCCGGCGGCGGCAGCATATTCTGGCTGGAACTGCCCGTGAGCACCGTCGCCGTCCCGCTGCCAGCCATGGCAACGGCGTCCGCCCAACCGGGCAACCCGATCGCAGACAATCCGATCGCGGCACCGGTTCTACACGTGCTGGTCGTCGACGATGTCGCCATGAACCGCGACATCGCCAGTTCCTTCTTGTGCTCGGCCGGCCATAAGGTCACCTGTGCCGAAAACGGTGAGGCGGCGATCGCGGCAGTCGCCACCTCGGATTTCGACGTCGTCCTGATGGACGTCCGCATGCCCGGGATGGATGGGCTGGAGGCGACGCGCCGCATCCGGTTGCTTCAGGGTCCGCGCGGGCGCGTGCCGATCGTGGCGATGACCGCCCAGGCGTTCACCGAGCAGGTGGCGGAACGCCGTACGGCCGGCATGGACAGTCACTTGGGCAAACCGTTCGACCAAGCCCAATTGCTCGCGGTCGTAGCGCGCGCCGCCGAAGCAGGCCCGTCAGGCGCCGAGCGCCTTGACCCCGCTGCAATCGCGGAACCAATGCCGCCCGCGACCGGTTCGGAGTTGCCGGTTCTCGATCAAAGGACGTTTGAACTGGCCGCCGCTTGTCTTACGCCGGACGCGGTCGCCTCCCACCTCCGGACCATCGCCGAACTCGGGCATGCGCTGCTGCGCGATCTGCCTGCCCCCGACGCTCCTACGCGGGGCCAGCCGAGGCGATGCACACTCTCGCGGGCAGTGCGGGCATGTTCGGCTTCCAACGCCTCTCTGCCATAGGCCGACAATTCGAGCAGGCGGTGCAATCCGGTTCGGCCGAAGCACCGGCCCTCGCCGATGCGCTTAGCGCCGCCGTCGAGGCCACGCTTCAAGAAATACAAGCCCTCGCAATGCCGTGCGGCGATCCCCGATCATGAGCATGAAATCATGCCTGGGCTTACCAGGAGTGCGGCTCGGGCACCGGAATGTCGCTCGTCATGTCAACCGTCCCGAAGTCGGCCGGACCGACGACTTCCAGGTATTCCATGTCCGGCGAGTAATCGTAAAGAAAATGCATGATGCCCGGTCGCTGATGCACACAATCGCCGGCGGAGACCAAATGCTCCTTATCCTCATACATGAATTTGGCCCAGCCCTTCAGCATGATGACGATATGGAAGTCGGCGGTGTGGCGATGCCAGCCAGTGCCTTTCTCCGGTGCTTCCTTCGCCCGGGCCAATTGGGCGATCACGCGGCCACCGGTGGCCTCGGCGATTCCCAGGTCGCGATATTCGAAAAACGAACGCAGCCCGTCGCTGACCCAGGGCGTGTCACCGGGCTTCACATGGGTGAATGTATTGACGATTGGCTTGTCAAGCATGTGCGAGGTCCCCTTTTGCCAGGGCCGCGGGAGGCGATCGACTTCCCGGCGCGGCCAGTTAAGAAACAGGCCTGCT
>JAQGHW010000324.1 GCA_028291505.1 Rhodopila sp.
CGCAGGCCTATGCGGCCCCGCCGCCGGTGTAATACCCACCGCCGCCTGCCTACTATGCCCCGCCCCCGGGCTACTACGCACCTCCTCCTGGCAACCCTGGGTACTGATCCAGAACCGCCTGAATGAGTGGGAGAGCATGCAATCCTGTGGGGTTTATTACGCCGTCAATGCGACTACTTCGTTGCCGTTTGCGGGGCGGAAGCCGGGATAGCGACGACGGAAGGCGTCCTCGAGCGTATCGTTCAGCACCGCTGTTCGCACGTCGAGGAAGGGCTGCACCGTCGCCCTGTTCCAGCGCATCTGCTGCTTCTTGTTCATGCGTTTGGCGATGATCTCGTTGACCGCACTCTCCAGGAACGCGGTCGAGATCGGTTCGCCATTCCGGCGCCGCGCGGCGTATATGACACAGCCAGACGCGTCACGGATGATCCGCCGCCGCGCTGTCGCGGTCGGAATCCGTGCAACGCATCGGTCTCCCCCTTCGATCAAACGTAGTGTCGATGCCACTGCAAACCCGTAGCTATTTGCTGAAGTGTTGTCAGATGGCCGTGCTGCGCTTCGGCGCCCCGGATTGTCCAGGTCGTCCATAGGAGGGACCCGACCCGAAGCGGAGCGCCCTTTTGCGCGCAGCGAAGCGAAGGGGCGGGAGGTTCCTGTGGACCCACCTGGGCAATCCGGGATGGCACTCCGGCCGAGGGTCTGGCCTCGGGATATTTGAGGGTGATGCGGTAGACCTGCCGGGATTGGAAGGCAGGCACGGCGCCGATCCATCACCTGGCCAGTTTTGCTTCGGCGCCGTGCCCTACACCGTGCAGAGGCACGATTGCAGGGACATCATCGCAGTCGCGACGGCGCGCGTCCACGCCATCGGCGGGCGCATGACGGGAGCGGCGGTTGCGACCACGATCGTCTGCCGCAAGCCCGGCTGCTTCTGTGCGCGGACCCAGGCTGTCGTGCCCAGGCGGTCATCTGCTGCGATTGCGACCGGGGCCATATCTACTGCGCCGACTGTGCGCCACGCGCGCGCCGGCGGTCGCTGCATGCAGCGGGGCGGCGCTACCAGGCGAGCCATCGTGGCCGGGTTAAACACGCGGCGCGATCGCGCCGCTACCGGGCACGGCAAAATAAAGTGACGCATCACGGTTCACCCCCGCATCGATTGGATGCTGTGCTGGCCACGGATCCGGTGGTGGTGGTGGTCGAGAAACAATCGCCGCTGGACAGTCGGCCGCCCGCACGCGGGCAGCGATGGCGCTGCCTGTGTTGTGGCCGTCGCTGTTCAGACCATGTGCGCCAAGGCTTCCTGCCGCGCCGGGTCCACCGAAACCGACGAAGAGGACCCGATCATGACTATTCCACCTGAGCTCGAGGCGCGGATTCTGCGCTATTACCATGTCGAAAAGTGGCGGATCGGAACGATCGCCCGGCAGTTACGCGTGCATCCCGAAACCGTCGCCCGGGTCCTGGCGCAGGCTGGCCTGCCGCGCATCGGGGCGCCGCGGCGGCCATCGAAGATCGATCCCTATCTGCCGTTCATCCGCGAGATGTTGGCCAAGTTCCCGACGCTGACCGCCAGCCGGCTGCACGCGATGGCTTGCGAACGCGGCTATCGCGGCGGGCCAAGCCGTTTCCGCGCCGTCATTGCCTGCCATCGGCCACGTCCGCCAGCAGAGGCCTATCTGCGCCTGCGCACGCTGCCAGGGGAACAGGCGCAATGCGACTGGGCCCACTTCGGTCATCTGATGATTGGCCGGGCGCGTCGCCCCTTGATGGCCTTTGTCTTGGTGCTCAGCTTCTCGCGCCAGATATTCCTGCGCTTCTTTCTCGACGCCCGCACAGAGAATTTCCTGCGTGGCCATCTGGACGCGTTTGCCGCACGGAACGGTGTTCCGAGGGTCATTCTATACGACAACCTGCGCAGCGCCGTGCTGGAGCGGCACGGTGACGCGATCCGCTTCAACCCGGCCTTGCTCGACTTCGCCGGGCACTATCGTTACGAACCCCGTCCCCTCGCGGTGGCGCGCGCAACGAAAAAGGGCGGGTGGAAAGAGCCATCAGGTTCGTGCGGGACGCGTTCTTCGCCGCCCGCACATTTACCGACCTGGACGATCTCAACGCCCAGGCCGACGCCTGGTGCCGCAGCCAGGCCGCCGATCGACGCTGTCCGGAAGACCACACCCGCCGCGTCGCCGAGGTCTTCGCCGAGGAAGCCCCGCGACTGCTGCCGTTGCCTGACAATCCCTATCCCGTTGTCGAGCGGGTCGCCGTCAAGGCCGCCAAGACACCCTACGTCCGCTTCGACCTGAACGATTATTCCGTGCCCCACTCTTACGTCAGGCGGACCCTGACCGTGCTGGCCGATACGAATCGGCTGCGTATCGTCGACGGCCAGGCGATCGTCGCCAGCCATCCGCGCAGTTTCGACAAGGGCCAGCAGATCGAGGACCCGGCCCATATCCAGGCGCTCGTCGCGTGGAAACGTCAGGCGCGCCGCCATCGCGCGACCGATCGCCTGACCCAGGCCGCCCCGGCCAGCCGGACCTTGCTGGTCCGCGCGGCAGAACGCGGCGCTAATCTCGGCAGCATCACCGCCAGCCTGGTCCAGTTGCTGGAGCGCTACGGCGCGAGCCAGCTCGATGCCGCGATCATCGAGGCGCTCGAGCGTGATGTGCCCCATCCCAACGCGGTTCGCCTGGCGCTCGAACGCCGCCGCGACGACCGCCAACAGGCCCCACCGGTTGCCCTAACCCTGCCGGCGCATGTCCAGGCGCGCGACAAAGCCGTGCGGGCGCATTCCCTCGAGATCTATGACCAGTTGAAGGCGGTGGGTCATGAAGAACCCTGACGCGTTGCAAGCCCGCGCCAAAGCCCTGCATCTACACGGCCTGCTGGCGCATTGGTCCGAAGCCGCCGCCGCCGGCTGGCCGGAAGCCCTCATCGGCTGGGAAGAGGATGAACGCGCCCGCCGCAGCCTCGAGCGCCGCCTTCAGAGCGCCCATATCGGCCGCTTCAAACCCCTGTGCGACTTCGATTGGAGCTGGCCCACGGCGATCGACCGGGGAACCTTCGAGGCGTTGATGAGCCTCGACTTCCTCAAGGACGCAACCAACGCCGTGCTGGTTGGCCCAAACGGCGTCGGCAAATCCACCCTGGCCCGCAATCTCGCACATGAGGCGGTGATCTACGGTCATACTGTTCTGTTCACCACCGCCGGCCAGTTGCTCGGTGAACTGGCCTCGCTCGACAGCGATTCCGCCCTGCGCCGCCGCCTGCGGCATTACGTTGCGCCAACGCTACTGGTCATCGACGAAGTCGGCTATCTGTCCTACTCCAACCGCCACGCCGACCTGATGTTCGAGCTGATTAGCCGCCGCTACGAGCAGAAAAGCACCGTCGTCACCACCAATCGCGCCTTCGCCGACTGGCGTGAGATCTTCCCCAACGCCGCCTGTGTCGTGTCCATGGTCGACCGGTTGATGCACAACGCCGAGGTGGTCTCGATCGAGGGTGACTCCTATCGCGCCAAAGAAGCGAAGGAACGCGCCGAGCGGAAGGGCAAACAGCGACGCGGTGGCAAGTCATGACCAAGCATAAGCGAGGCAAACAATCCCGGCGCCCTTGCCCGCTCTGTGCCGGGCCGCGACCCAACACCGGTCTGCCGATCGCCATTCCATTCGGCATCCCGACATACTGGTCTCCCGAAGCAGCGCTCGCCATCTTCGAGTTCGTCGACGAAATGCGCGACATCATTCTGGCCGTCTACGGAAACCACATCCAGGACGCGGCGCGACAGCGAGGCCAATCGGCGCTGACCGAGAGGGTGGTCATCCCCGACGACGAACTGCCGTTCTGATCCGCGATATCGGCTGAAGACGGGGCCTTCGCCCCGTTCTCTTCTTGCGCCTCCAAAACCAGATCGCAACGCCCCCTCCGGCTGCCCCGACCTCGGGCTGCTCCGGGACATCAGCAAATAACTACGGATACAGAGCGGCGCTAACAC